>CAZKQY010000301.1:0-2209 GCA_964555005.1 uncultured Syntrophotalea sp.
GCCTGGTACGAATACGCCAACCGCGATCCGCAGCTGCTGGAAAAGTGCCTGACGCCGCGCCGCCTGCTGTTTGCCGTGACCCTGATCGCCATTGAAACCGTCTGTCTTATTCTGACCATCCTACTGCAGCCTCTCGGCTGGCTCAACCGTAAAGAAAAAATCTCCTCCGAACAACAGCAAACTATTATTTTGTTACACGGACTGTTTCAGTCCCCCGCCTGCTGGCTATGGATCAAGCTTTGTCTGCGCCACCGAGGATTTTCAACCGTGTATACCATCGCCCTGCCCCCTTGGAAAGATGTGGAGATTCTTACCGAACGGCTGGCTAAGCGAGTGGATGAACTGCGCCAGGCCAATGGCCTGCAGAAAGTTCATCTGATCGGCCATTCCATGGGCGGTATCATCGCCCGCAACTATCTGCAGATTCGTGGTGGTGCTCACAAGGTTGACCACTGTCTGCTCATCGCCACCCCCAACAACGGTTCAAAGCTGGCCCCCTTTGCTCTCTCCTCCCTGGGCAAACTGCTCATGCCGGGTTCTGATTTTCTGCAACGCCTGGCCACAGCACCCCTACCGGCAGAAGCCCGTATCAGCACCATCTACAGCCGCCACGACAATATAGTACTGCCCTATGAACATGCCCGGCTCGACGGCGCGCGCAACATCGAACTGACCGGCAGTGGTCACACCAGCCTGCTTTTTCGCCCCCGGGTGCTACGCCATATCGTCGAACTGCTGAAGGAGAATCGTCCATGACCACCATCGATATTGTCTCCCGCCAACGAGTGGAAATGATCGACATCACCGGCGAAGTCTGCCGAGTCATCGCCGCCAGCGGCATCGACTCGGGTCTGGCCCTGCTGCAAGCACCCCATACCACCGCGGCGATCACCATCAACGAAAACGCCGACCCCGATGTAACGCGGGATATCACCATGGAACTGAACAAGGTGATCCCCTTTGAAGACCGTTATCGGCATGGCGAAGGCAACAGTGCCGCCCACATCAAAAGTTCCCTGGTCGGAGCCGGAGAACTGCTGATCGTCGAAAACGGTGCGCCGGTGCTCGGCACCTGGCAAGGAATCTACTTCTGCGAATTTGACGGCCCACGGCAGCGCAAAATGCATATCAAAGTGCTGGCTGGATGAAAACCCAGGTGATCCTCGGCCGCTGCGTTAGTTATCAACGAGCCGAGGTGGAAAAAGCGCTTAAGCTCCTGCTGGCTCCGGCCGGAGGCATGGCCGCTTTTGTCAGTCCCGGTCAGCGGGTACTTCTCAAACCGAACATGTTGGCAGCCAAAGAAGCGGGGTTGGCGGTCACCACCCATCCGGAAATCGTGCGAGCCGTAATCCGCCTGGCACAAAAAGCCGGTGGCAAAGTTGCCGTCGGTGATTCCCCCGGAGTCGGCAGCCCGAGGCATGTAGCCAGGCGCTGCGGAATTTTGGCCGTAATCGAGGAGACCGGAGCGGAATTCGCCCCCTTTAGCGAATCCGTTAGCGTCCGACCACAGGGCTCAACCTTTCACCAGCTTGAGATTGCCCGCGACATCCTCGATGCCGAGGTGATCATCAATCTGCCCAAACTAAAAACCCACCAGATGATGGGTTTGACCTGCGGAGTGAAAAACCTGTTTGGTGCCGTAGTCGGCATGCGCAAACCGCGGCTTCATCTCCAGGCCGGGGCCGACAAGGCCTTTTTTGCCCTGATGCTGCTGGAACTGGCCGAGCATATAGCTCCGAGCCTGACCATCGCCGATGCCGTCACCGCTATGGAAGGGGATGGCCCCGGCAGCGGAGACCCCGTCCACCTGGGGGTCTTGCTTGCCAGTCGCAGCCCTCTGGCCCTCGACACGGTGGCCTGCGAACTGGTCGGAATGCGCCAGCAAAAAGTCTGGACCCAACGAGTGGCGGCAGCCAGCCAGCGCCAAGGCAGCCAGCTAAACCAGATCAAGCTCAGCGGGACCCCCTTAGAAGAATTGCGCTGTGCCCCCTTTCGCCCGGCAAAAAACACCGACGTCAATTTTGGTCTGCCAAACTGGTTGCGAGCCCCTCTCAAACAGTCCCTCAGCGCCCGGCCGCAGGTTAATCTGCAACGCTGCACCCTGTGCGGGCTGTGCGTCAAACATTGCCCGCCGCAGATCATGTCTATTAACAAGGGTCGCTTGCACATCGACTATCGCCGCTGCATCGGCTGTTTTTGCTGCCAGGAA
>CAZKQY010000302.1:0-3078 GCA_964555005.1 uncultured Syntrophotalea sp.
AATTTCATTGAGGCCCGAGGACGTAAAGCTCCTCAAAAAGAGGCCGGATATACGGCAGCAATCTTGTCCCTGTCATCAAGTCACAAAACCCTTGCAAAAAGGGGGGGAGACCATATACGGACTTGACGAGCTCCTAGTGGGCTTCACGCCAGTTGTGGCCGGAACCCATATCCACCAGCAGCGGTACCGCCAACTTGGCGGCGCCCTCCATCTCTTCCCGCACCAGAACCTGCAGAACCTCCAACTCCCCTACGGGAACATCGAAAACCAGTTCATCGTGCACCTGCAAAACCATGCGGGCCTGCAGCTTCTGCTGCTGCAACCGGCGGGAGATGGCAATCATGGCGATTTTGATGATATCGGCGGCGGTGCCCTGAATCGGGTAGTTGATTGCGTTGCGCTCGGCGTAGCCCCGCACCGCGCCGTTGCGGCTGTTGATTTCGGCCACCGAACAACGACGACCAAAAAGAGTGTTCACATATCCTTGCTGCCGCCCTTCTTCCTTTTTCGCCTCCATGAATTCCAGCACCTTGGGATAACGGGCAAAGTAGCTGTCGATATATTCCTGAGCCTCTTTGCGGCCGATGTTCAGAGCCTTAGCCAGGCCGAAGGCGCTCATACCGTAAAGGACACCAAAGTTGATGGTTTTAGCCCGACGGCGCATCTCCGGCGTGACCAGCTCAAGAAAAACACCAAAGATCTCGCTGGCGGTGCGGATATGGATATCCTCACCCTGGGCAAAACTCTCTTTAAGGGCCGGTTCATCGGCCATATGGGCCAGAATGCGCAATTCAACCTGGGAATAGTCGGCAGCCAGCAACAGGTTACCCTCCGCCGGGATGAAGGCCCCGCGAATTCGCCGACCCTCATCGCTGCGAATGGGAATATTCTGCAGATTCGGTTCGCTGGAGGAAAGCCGGCCGGTAGCGGTCACCGCCTGATTGAAAGAGGTATGAATGCGCCCGGTATCGGGATGAACCAGCTTGGGCAAGGCATCGCAGTAAGTACTCTTGAGTTTGGCCAGGGAGCGGTAATCAAGGATACGGGCGGCGATGTCGTGCTCCTCGGCCAGCTTGGTCAGCACCTCCACATCCGTCGACCAACCGGTCTTGGTCTTTTTGCCCCGGGGCAGATTGAGCCGTTCAAAGAGAACCTCACCGAGCTGCTTAGGCGAAGCAACATTGAAGGGGCCGTCGGCCAGGTGATAAATTTCCTCTTCCAAGGTCCGCATTTTGATTTCCATCTCTCTGGACAAACCACCGAGAAACTCGCTGTCGATACGGATACCGGCCCATTCCATATCGGCCAGCACCGTAAGCAGCGGCATCTCCACCTCGTCAAAGAGCTGCTGCTGCTTGGTCTCGACCAATTGCGGTGCCAGCTTTTGCTGCAAACGCAGGGTAATATCGGCATCTTCGGTCGCGTAGGTCAGGGCTTTTTCAATCTCGACCTCCTCAAACCCGATGCGATTGCGGCCACTGCCGCAGACCTCGCTATAGCTGATGGTCCGATAGCCGAGCAGATCTCCAGCCATATTATCCAGGGAATGGGATTTGGCTGCCGGATTGACCAGATAAGAGGCGAGCATGGTATCGAAACTCAAGCCGGCCACCTCGAGCCCGGCCCGGCGCAGCACCAGCAGGTCGTACTTACCGTTCTGTGCGACCTTGGGCCGCCGGGCATCACCCAGCAAGGGCCGCAGTTTGTCTAAAACCCTCTGACAATCGAGCTGCTCAGGCGCACCGAGGTAGCGATGGCCCACCGGAATGTACCAACCTTTTTCCGCTTCAACGGCAAAGGACAAACCGACCAGATCAGCCCGCAATGGATCGAGAGAGGTGGTCTCCGTATCGAAGGCAACCCGTTCGGCTTTCTGCAACGTCACCAGCATATCGTCCAACTCGGTTTCGCTCAGCACCAGACGATAACCTTCACCACTGGCCCGTTGATCGCTGGAAAACTCCTGCAGCAGCTTATAAAATTCCAATTCCTTAAACAGATCGGTAAGCTTCTTTCGGTCCGGCTCGCTGAGCTTCAGTTGCTCATAATCGATGTCCATCTGCAGATCGTCAATCAGAGTAACCAGCTGTTTCGACAACCGGGCCTGATCCCCGAACTGACGCAGATTCTCCTGGCGCTTCTTGCCCGACACCCGATCGATATTGGCCAGCAGATTCTCTACCGAGCCAAAATCCTGAATCAGCAACTTAGCGGTCTTTTCACCGATGCCCGGCACTCCCGGCACGTTGTCGGAGCTGTCGCCGGCTAAGGCCTGCACCTCGATCACCTTGTCCGGCGTGCCGCCAAAGCGCTCGGCGACTTCGGCCAACCCAACGACTTGATCTTTCATGGTATCGAGGAGCCGAATCCGTTTATCCACAACCTGCATCAGGTCCTTGTCACCGGTGACAATGGTCACCTCCATACCCTCGGCGGCAAAACGCCGGGCCAGGGTGGCGATAATATCGTCGGCTTCATAGCCAGCCAGTTCCAGAGCAGGCATATTGAAAGCCTGCACCAGTTCCTTGATCAGGGGAATCTGCGGCCGCAGGTCCTCGGGCATGGCAGACCGATTGGCCTTATATTCAGGGTAAAGATCTTTGCGAAAAGTCGGACCCTTGGCATCGAAAATCACCGCCAGATGATCGGGCCGTTCCTCCCGCACCACCTTGAGCAGCATGTTGGTGAAACCAAGCACGGCATTGGTGGCCAATCCTTTAGAATTGGACAACTGACGGATAGCGTAATAGGCCCGATAAATATAGGACGAACCGTCGATTAGATAAAGGCGCTGGGCCTGGTCAGTCATGTATCCCTCCGGTAAGTAAAATTTCTAGCGCACATTATTCCACAGCCGCGGCGAAATACCAAGCAGGCACACCTCTTTCTCCTATTTGCCCGCTAAAGACGCGAAAAATACTTTTTATCTAAACCGGACTTTTCTCCAGACCCCCCTCACCTCATTGAATTACCCATAATCCCCCTGATCCACCAGCAAAAAAATAGAAAAACCTCGTTGTCCCAGCAAAGCCGGGAAGATAGAATGCGGTTGCGGACCAACAAACTATCACCAACGAG
>CAZKQY010000303.1:0-3658 GCA_964555005.1 uncultured Syntrophotalea sp.
AACCCAGAACGGTACCATGATCGCCGGCAGCACAGAAACCGCTTTGCAGGAAATTGTTACCGGCGTTATGAAAGCCACTGATCTGGTCAGCGAAATCGCCGCCGCTTCCAACGAACAGTCCCAGGGGATCGGCCAGATCAACCAGGGGCTGAACCAGATCGACCAGGTAACCCAGCAGAATACCGCTAACGCCGAAGAAAGCGCCGCGGCCGCGGAAGAACTGTCCGGGCAGGCCGAACAGCTGCGGCACATGCTGTCCCGCTTCAAACTCAAGGGGCAGAATGGCGGCCAGCGGATGACCAACGGTGAGAGTTATCCGGCCCCGAGACCCGGCCCTCAGTTTTCAAAGCAAACTCCTGATTTCAAAGGATCCCAGCAGATTATTGCCTTGGGCGATAATGAGTTCGGCAAATATTGAATTGAACGCTTGAAAAAAACTGGTCAATTCAAAAGAGGCCAGTTTTTCAGATAAACATGCACTTCCACAAAGGAGGGAAAAGGCAATGGATATTCAGTTGCAAGCCGATCAATCCCACACGGAAGACACGCAGAAGGACAAATATCTAACCTTTCATCTTGCCAACGAAAGTTATGGCCTCGATATCGGCGATGTCATTGAGATAATTGGCGTGCAAAAGATCACTCAGGTACCCGACATGCCGTCTTACATTAAAGGGGTGATCAATTTGCGTGGCAAGATCATACCGGTAATGGATATGCGATTGCGTTTTCGCTTGCCGGCTCAGGAGTACGATCAGCGTACCTGTATTATCGTGATAGAGGTGGCTGAGCAGATCATGGGCCTGGTGGTGGATCGGGTTAACGAGGTGATCGACATACCTGAAAGTCAGGTGGAACCCCCCGGTGCCCAGACCTCTGGCCCTGCCGGAAGTTATGTCAAAGGGCTCGGCAAGGTCGGCAACGACATCAAAATTTTGCTGGATACACATCGGTTTCTTGGCACAACCGGCTGACAGAATTTTGAAAACCAGCATGAGGATGAACCTCAACGGTTATTTTGGCGTTAAAAAAAGCAGATGATCGGTACGGAACAAATTCGAGCCCTACGACCAACAGGTCGCAGGGCTCGAATGCTTTGGTTTCGACAATCTATTCAGCAAACCGGCGAAAAGCAGCCCTTGAAAAGGGGCCAGTTTTTTCAATATCATTAGATAACAAATAACCGGAAAAACCGGTTTATATCTTTTGAATTAGCGCCTCTTCCGATATTCTTCCAAGTAAAATCTATACCCTTTCTGTGTAGCGAATCATAAAGAAAAAGCTCTCAATACAGTGCCTTAGGCGTGTTCCAAGCCTCTGGCACTTACCTTGCTATACCTATTGTAGACCTTAACCAGCGCAATACATAGGAGTGGCCACAATGGCAACAATAAAGCGGATTTTAGTCGTTGGTGAACAGAGCGGCGAATTTATGAATGCGGCGCTGTTATTAAAGATTGCGAATTACGAGGTCGTGCTTTGTGAAGATCTGGATATTGCCATTAACCAATATACCCTCTATGGAAATACCCAAAAATCATTTGATCTGCTGCTTGCTGCCGTGAATGAAAAAAACCAAAAGATATTGGAGAAGCTGTATCTGGATGGAATTATCATTTCTATGGTTCTCTTTCGGGAAATCGACTGTGTGAAGCAGTATTGCATCGACGGATTGCTCGCCAATCTGTGTCAGCCATCGGCCTTACTGGCCTGCATCAAAGAAATGGAATGTGCTTTTGGTAACGGACCAATTGTACTCAATGCAAACAACGGATGAATTACCAGGAGGAGAGGGTATGGATGCTGAGCAGGTAGATAGATCCTTCACCGAAGACACCCAGAAAAACAAGTATTTAACCTTTTGTCTCGCAGCCGAAAGCTATGGCCTGGACATTGGGGATGTCATTGAGATTATCGGGGTTCAAAAAATTACCCAGATACCGGACATGCCGCCCTTTATTAAGGGTGTCATCAATTTGAGAGGCCAGATCGTTCCGGTGATGGATATGCGCCTGCGCTTTCATCTGCCGCCACAGGCATACGATGAGCGCACCTGTATCATCGTCACGGAAGTAGCGGGTCAAACCATGGGAATGGTGGTCGATCGGGTTAACGAAGTGGTTGATATCCCGGAAAGCCAGGTAGAACCACCTTCTGGGAAGTCGGCCAAAGCGGCTGCGAGTTATGTCAAGGGCTTGGGAAAAATTGGCGAAAATATAAGGATTCTGCTCGATACAGAGCAGATTCTGGCGGGCTGAGTCGCCGGTTTTTGTTTTCATCATCATTCACTAAAAGGGAGTAATTTATGTTTGATCGAATGACACTGCGTAAAAAATTGACTCTGGGTTTTGGACTCATCCTGGTCTTGCTTGTCGCCATCGGCGGCGTTGGTTTCCAGGCATTGCTGGTCACAGCCGATGGCTTTACCTCTTATCGAGGCATGGCCCGGGATACCAACCTGGCCGGACGGGTTCAGGCCAATATGCTGATGTTGCGGGTGAACGTCAAGGACTTCCTGATTACCGGCAGCGAGGAAGATAAGCAACAATTTAATAAATATTTGCAAGAGGTCCAGGACTTCATGCAAGAGGCGCAGGACGAAATTAAAGAGCCGCAACGGGCCGCCTTGATCGATCAAATCGACAGCGAGCTGATTAATTATGAAAAGGGTTTCCAGGAAGTGGTCGCTCTATCGTCCAAGCGGAATCAGCTCGTGTCCCAGGTGATCTATAAAGTGGGTCCGCAGATGGAGAAAGTCCTCACCCAATTACTGCTCTCTGCAAAGCAGAATGGCAACATGACTGCCGCTTTAGAAGCTTCCATGGCGACTCGCAGTCTGATGCTGGCCCGGCTGTATGTGGTGAAATTTCTTGAAACCAATGAACAAGCCGCTGTCGAAAAGGCCGCTAAAGAATTTCAGGATATGGAGCTGAATCTCCAGGTTCTCGAAGGACAGCTGCGCGCCGACAATCTGAGTCAGTTGAAACAGGTGAGAGAACTAAAGACGGCTTACCAGCAATTTTTCGCCGAAATAACCAACCTGATTTTCACCCGTAATGACATCGTGAAAACCCGCCTCGATAAAATCGGCCTGAATGTGGCGAAACTCATCGAAGACGTGAAACTCTCGATCAAGAGCGAACAGGACGCTCTTGGACCAAAAATGCAGGCTGAAACCAATCGCGCCAAGAGGCTCATCGCCATTATCGGCCTCGTAGCGACATTAATCGGCATCGGCATTGCCATGGTTATCATACGCGGGATTCTGGCCCAGATGGGTGGCGATCCTGCCTATGTCATCGACGTAGCTACCCAGGTGGCAGCCGGTGACCTCGATATGGATCTGCCGAACCACGGCGAGAAAGCCGAAAGTCTCTATGCTGCGATTCGGCACATGGTAGCAAAGCTGCAGGAAAAGGCGCAGCTCGCCGAAAAAATTGCTTCCGGCGACCTGACCACCGAAGTCAGTCTGGCTTCAGAAAAAGATGCTCTCGGCAAATCGCTGCGTAACATGGTTGCCAATCTGAACGAAATACTGGGGCAGATTCAGGTGGCGGGTGAGCAGATCGCCACGGGCTCCTCGCAGATCTCCGACGGTGCCCAGAGTCTTTCCCAGGGAGCGACGGAGTCGGCCGCCTCGGTGGAAGAAATCACCGCC
>CAZKQY010000304.1:0-4051 GCA_964555005.1 uncultured Syntrophotalea sp.
GATCAAGGTGGTGATCAGTGGCGTACAGACGAAGGTGCAATGAGTGGAGCCGGCCAGCAGGCCGATGGTCAGGGCGGAACCATAAACTGTCAAGGAGGCGGCGGTCATGATTCTGCCTCAGGCCTCTGCGGCCAAACGGCCGGCGAGCAGGGCCGCGCCGATGGCGCCATTAAGTTGAGGGTACTCGGCAGTGTGCACCTCACACAACAATTCATCCTCGAAAGCCGCCACTAAGCCCGGGTTGAGACCGCCACCGCCAGTTACCAACACCTCGCCGCTCAGACCCGCCTTGCGGGCCATGACCGCGATCCGCTTGGCCATAGAGACATGGATGCCGGCGACGATATCCACCGGATCATAGCGCCGCGCCAACAAAGAGATTACCTCCGATTCAGCAAACACCACGCACATGCTGTTAATCTCGCAAGGCTGTTTTGACTGCAGGGCCATGGGGCCGATTTCCTTCACCGAAATATCCAGCACCCGGGCCAGCGCCTCGAGAAAACGGCCCGTGCCGGCAGCGCACTTGTCGTTCATGACAAAATTTTTCACCGCACCATGGTCATCAAAAACAATTACTTTACTGTCTTGGCCACCGACGTCGATCAGAGTCCGTACTTCACTATCAGCTCCAAGGGCCCAACGAGCTCCGGCAGCATGGGCCTTGATCTCGGTGACGTTGTCCCCGGCAATACCAATCTGCCGGCGGCTATAACCGGTGGCGGTGATAGCGGCCAGGGCCGCAGGCTCGGTACCAGCCTTGGAGCAGAGAGCATTGAGCACTTCCCGGGCCGTTTCCCTGGCATCGATCCCCGTCGGCGCCGTCCTGACTCCGAGCAGTTGGCGATTGTCATCCACCAGCGCGACCTTAAGATAGGTGGAACCGGCATCGATCCCGGCAAAAATCCTCATACTCCCCCCTCTTGTTGCTTATTTTCCTGAATCATTTCAATAAAAGCCTCGACCCGGGTACGCAGCTGCTCTACATCCTCCGGGTTATAGTCTGTTTCAATACGCAGGACCGGTACATCCAGTTCCCTCATCAGCTTTTCCACCCGCTGCAGTTCAAAATCGTAAATGACGCAACCCTTGAGGACCAGGTAAAGCACTCCATCCAGGTGAAAATCCTCCACCGCCTGACGTAACCGGAACAAACGATCGTCGTTGGGGGCAAAGGAGGGACAGGTGCAGGGCATCAGATAGCGAGAGCCTAAGGCCACCATCATGTCCTCCATGGTGTTCTCCACCGCCCCGACGGGATCATACAGATAGCGGTCACCAACACAGGACTCATCCGTCACCAGAGCAGCACCCATTTCCTCAATGAAATTGGGGAGCTTCCAGTTGGGAAAGATGGACGGCGCACCGGCCAGCATCAGACGCGGGGTCCGTGGCCCGTACAGCGGTCGTTGCCGGCGGGCGCGCTCTTCCAACTCATCGTTAAAGCGGATCATGGCCTCGGTCCAGCGATCGGCCCGGTCAAATGCAAAGGCGTGCAGAGCCAGAGCCGCTTCGTTGCCACGGACCACGGGAACCGGAGCCTGCCGCAGCTGGTAGAGACGTCGGGCCTGATATTGAGCGCGACCAAACATGGCGATGGCCTCCTTAAGGGCCCGCCGCCGAATACGATTACCCGTCAATCGCTCCAAATCTCTCTTGAATCCGTGCAATTCTTCCAACCACTGGCGTCTGGCCCCCTCGCCCTCCTTGACATGAGGCACTTCCAAAACCCAGACTTCCGTATGTTGAGCCAACTCCTCGGCCATCTTGCGTTTGGCGTCGCAAGTGGTCGGCACCACCACCACGTCGCACAATTCATAGAGAAACGGGGCACCGAGGGCGGTACTGCCGAGAGAAGATTTAACCACCGGACAGGCGTCCCGTGGTGCCAGTTCGTCGCCGGCACAAGAGGCCTCGTAACTGCCGCCACACAGGCGCAAGGGAATCGCACCGGCGGCGTAGACCAACTCTTCGGGGGCCATAACGCAATAGAGACCAACCACCTTGGGCCGCGACTCGCCCAATTGCAATCGTTCGGCCAGGCAATCGTCGACATAGGCCGCACGCATCACCTCGATGAAGTAATCGAGCTGCTGCGGCCGGTCGGCGGCTTCTTCCAAGCCCCGCAGCACACCTTCCGCCGAACGGCCAAGGGCGCGCAACAAGCGCTTTTTACGTTTTCCCATAGCTACTTATCCTTGATTCTTATGATTATCGACACCGATCTTCCGGCGGAGAAAAAATCCTTTACGGGTGGAGCGGAAAAAAGTTTTTCCCGCGTAAGTGGCCCGCAAGGCGTCGTCTTCCGGACAGTGCTCAACGCAGGCCAGACACAAAACGCAGTCGGGGAAAGTTACATCCTCTTTTTCCCGCTCTTTAAATACTTGTTCAATATCCATCGGACAGACGTTGTAACAGATCTCACAACGGGTGCACTTTTGCACATCCTTTTTCAGCTTCGGCAAGCTGATGCGGCGAAAAAAGGACAGCACCAGTACCATCGGACAGTAAGCACACCAGAACCGCCGCTTGAACAGGGCAAGAACCAGGGCCAGGATGGCGAAAACGGCACCCAGACCGGTCAGGACAACGGTAGTGGCATTTTCCAGGCTAACGCCCGAATAAATGGCGCGCCCGGTCAGCAGCGGCATGATGTAGCGAGCGGGACAAAGCTCGCAGAAAGGGATATCCAGGTGGCGGGCCACCGCCGGCACCAGCACCGGAAAAGCGGCCCAGAGAGGCAGCAGCAAAAAAATGAAAAGAAATATCCATTTGACCGGCCGCAACCCTTCACGCAACCGTTCCGGAATGCGGAGATAACCAAAACCGAGCTTACGGCGCAGCAGATCGAGAAGATCCTGAATGAAGGCAAAAGGGCATATCCAGCCACACCAGGCGCTACCGAGAGGAATGATGAGCAGAATGGCCACTCCCGCGAACAGCAGGGCATTGCCCAATCCAACCAGACTGCCTCGAGCCAGCTCCATCTGAAATTGGGGGAAAAAACAGGCTCCCCCATAAGTGTCCGAACCCACGAAATAACAAGCGAAGGTCGGCAGATAAGCGCCGAGGTGAACTCCCGCCCATCCGCCAAAGGTCAAAAGAAAGAAAGACAGGGTCAGCACCAGCCAGCGCAGCCGGGTCACAGGCATGACGCCTCCTTGAAACGTGCCAGCCGGGCCCGATTGCGACGACGACGCCGTTGAATCAAGCCGAAGGCCAGCAGAGCGGCAAACAAAGCCCCGGCGAACCCCCAGGTAATGAAGGTAGTAGTATAATGGGACCATTCGGGCCAGGGGGGATCGACGATCATGGGGATCGTAGCGATATGATACTCCCCGCGCTGCCTATCGTGATAACGCACGATATAGAGATAAAGTTCACAATTGCGATCCGCGCCTCGACTGGCCATGGGGACGATTTCGAAGCGCCCGTCGTTGCCGGTAGTCAAGCGGGTTTGCCAGCCGCGTTCGGTCAAAACTGTCACTTCGGCATCGGCCAGGGGCTTGCCTCGATAAAAAACAGCCATGGCCTGAGGGCGATGGGCGATCTGAATGATGCCGCTATAACGGCTGGCTTGAACGGGACCGATCTCCAGGGGCATGTCTTCGGCGGAAAAAAAAACCTCTCGCTCGCCACCATTACTCCCATCGTTGCTGCCGTGCCGAAATAAAAACTTAGCGTAATAGTGAACTTGTTCCTTCACTCCGTCGCCATCCATATCCTGCCGGCCGGCGGTAGAATGGCACCCGAGCAGATAGATACCACTGGCTGAGTCTATTCCCGACACCTCGACTTCGATATCCCCGCCGCGGTTCTGCAGCGCTACGTCCTGCCCTTCGCCCTTCGGGCCGGTGAGCCATGCGCGAACCGGGCGCAATGGCACAGCGTCCTGCCTGCCCTGCTCGTCTTTACCCGGAAAAGGGCCTTGATGCAGCAACAAACACTTGGGCTGACCGAGCCGCTGGTGCAACAACTCGGCTTCGTTGCGCACCTCCCAGATATCCCGGTCGGGATCGTTGTATCCATTGACATAGCGCTCTGGATGTTC
>CAZKQY010000305.1:0-3453 GCA_964555005.1 uncultured Syntrophotalea sp.
AAGAGGTCGATCATCTTCATGAAGTCCAGCAGCGAGCGGGACAGGCGGTCGACCTTGTAGACCACGATCACGTCAATCTTCCCAGCGTCGATATCCGCCAGCAAGCGGCGTAGCCCCGGACGCTCCATGTTCCCGCCCGAGAAACCACCATCGTCATAGCGATCCGGCAGAGCCGTCCAGCCCCGCATCCGCTGGCTCTCGATATAGTGTTCCGCCGATTCCCGTTGCGCATCCAACGAGTTGAACTCCTGTTCGAGTCCTTCCTCATGACTCTTGCGTGTGTAAATAGCGCAGCGCAGGGTCTTATTCTTGCCCGGCGCGACATTGCTGTTATCAAGCATCCGAACCTCCCTCGGCTTTTCTGCCGTAAACCTTCTTCAGCCCGAAAAAGACTTTGCCGTTCCAGCGCGTCCCGGTGATCTCCCTGGCCACCGCGCTGAGCGACCGGAAGGTGCGACCTTCGAACTCGTAGCCATCGGCAAGGACGATCACCTCATAGCGCCGGTCGTTCCAGATCCGCACCAGTCTGGTCCCGGGCAGGATCGCCTCGTTCGATTTCCGCTCTTCTGGGATGCGTCGATTGACAGTGGCTACCGGGTCCTCCTTAGCGGCCTGCTGGAGATGGCCCTTGGCCTGCTCGGACAGCCCGCCGTAGAAAAGCTCCTGGATGCGATAAGCCAGCCGCTTGATGAGGAATTGCTTTTTGTACTGGGGCGGCTCTTCGCCGTAGAGGTCGAGCCATTTTTCCCGGAGCTGCTCCAGGGACATGGATTGCAGCAGGGCCATCTGCCGAAGGACCGAGTTTCGGGTTCGGTCCTGATTCTTGCCGCCGGTGGCGGCGTTCTGTAACTCATTCATTTTCAACTCCTTATTTTGGTTTCCGGACGAGTTGTCATGAATGAATGCTCTGTTCCGGCAATGAATCAAGTCCTTCTCCGAGCACAGGGGAAGAATCTTCGAAAACCTCTAACTCATTGCCCACACATGCGTTTTTTGCCTTTCGGCGCAGGATCGCCGTGGCCAGAATGGAAGCGGCTGACTGGAGCCTTGCCTCACCCGACAGGCGGCCGGGTTTGCCGTTTTCGCCAAGGTCATCCGTCCCCGGCCCATCATTCATTTCCTGTACATCCAACATCGAACACCTCCGGTGGGAACGGGGGACTGGATGGTGTGGATGCCAGAAAACGGTGGCGGTCGGGATGCGCGTTTTATGGCACCCACAACCGCCTCAGCTCCGCCTCTGGTCGGTTATCTGGTTACATCCGGCTTGAACCGGACTTGCGTTCGTTACCTACCGGAGGGACGTGCAAGATGACGGAATCAGACGAGAAGTCCTGTTTTTTTGATTGACCTGATGTTCATCAGGTCGTATATTTTGTGGTCATAAATTGGGCTTAATCCGCTCAGTGGCTACGACACGGAGCAATCGCCATGGGAAAGAAAAAGGTATCGGAAATAACCGACCCACAAGCAAACACGCTGAGGGTCATTTGCCAAATCATCGATGAAAAGGGGTTGCCGCCAACGGTGAAAGAATTGTCGGAAGTCCTTGGTATCAGCCACGCGAGCGCTCACGAGCAGATCGCTCAACTGGTACGGAAAGGCTATCTGAAGAAAGAAGCTCGTAAGGCCCGAAGCATCGTCGTCATCAGGAGGCCCGAATAACGATGCTGGGTCGCGAAAAATAAGGAGATCGACATGGGGCACGTCAGACTTGGAAGCCTTCCGAGGTCGAGGGCATGGAAAGAGGTGGTCGGCCTGATCACGGCCGGTGCCGACGTGTCCCAAATCGCAAACGCAACAATCCGGGCAGCCGATAAAGCATTCACCTTCGTGCTCAACGATGAGGGGTTCACCGAGGCGGTCTGGTTGATGACGCAACTCGCCATTGCCGCAAAAAAGGAGAACCTTGGCGAGCATCTCCAATCCCTCGGCGTCAACCTGCCGCAGGATACATCCCTTCCCGATCTTGCCGCCGCAGTCTCCGAGGCCCTGGATAACAAATTGGAGTCCAACGGTGGCCGATCCGACCTCGGTGAAATGTCTCAGCGTGCATTGGTCGGAGCCCTGGTAGAGCACATCTCACCAAAACTGCCGTCTCTCTTCGCCCCCGGGCCAGATGATGTTCGGGCCGCACTGGCAGCGCTCGGGAAAAAGCGGGAGTTCGGAGAGCTGTCGCGGACTTTCTTCGCCAAGCTGACCAACGAGAGCATGAACTACTTCCTCTCAAAAACGCTGGCTACCCATCTGGGCGAGGGCCAGCGCTTTGCCACCATGAATGAAATGGGACAATTCGAGAAGGCTCTGAACACGCACTGTAAAGAGGCGTCCCTGATCGTCGAGCAGTTTTCAGCAGATTGGTTTTCCAAGCACAGGTACGAAGAAGATGGTGACATCTCCAGGGAGTCTTCCAATGGCTTCGCCTCTTACGCGCTGAAAAAGATGAAGGACGAGCTAAAAGAAGGAGCGCGAGCCGATGCAAGATAAACGATATATCATCTGTGGGAACGCACCGACCGATGGGATTGAAGAAAATCCTGACCGTGATCTGCGCCTGCGCCTTTGGGGCAAGGATGGGCCGGACAAGATCACCCTACGCATTGAAGACATCCACAAAAAGATGAGCAAGGACGTGCCTGATTCTTTCCAGGACCTGCTCGAAATCGCCACCTACGTTTACAGTGCCGATCAGGCCATCCCACGAGGGGCCGACGACGTCGATTCTTTTGGCCATGGCTGGCGCAGGGATCTGCACTTCATCATCCCGGTGCGGAAGCCAGATTTTTGGAACGGAGACGATATCCACCAGGCGCTACGCTCCACGCTTGGTTTCTTGTCTGACGACAACTATCACTTCGAGTTCGTCAAACTGAAAGAGGCTCAGGCATTCCAGGGATATCTGAAATTTGATGATGACGGACGGCTCGTCGGCTATCCGGAACAGGTAGTGATGTTTTCAGGTGGGCTGGACTCGCTGGCGGGAGCCATCGATGAAGTTCTGAATGAAAAACACAAGGTCGTCCTTGTTACCCACAAGTCGACACCGAAGCTCAACACGCGCCACCGGCGACTGGAAAAGATGATTGCCGACAAGGCTGGGGAAAACGCCCCGCTACACATCGGCGTCCGGGTCAACAAGAACAAGGGGCTGAACTACGAGTACACCCAGCGCAGCCGATCCTTCCTCTATGTGTCTATCGGGGCGACCATCGCAAAAATGCTCAATCTGAAAAGCGTCCGTTTTTACGAAAACGGGGTCATCAGTTTGAATCTGCCGGTCTGCGCTCAGGTAGTCGGCGGCCGGGCAACACGCACCACCCACCCCAGGGTGATCCGAGGCTTTCAGGAAATCATCAGCCTGGTGGCTGGCGAACCGTTCACGATTGAGAATCCCTACATCTGGAAAACCAAGGCCGGTGTCATCGAGGTGATCACAAAGGCCGGATGCCAGGA
>CAZKQY010000306.1:0-8598 GCA_964555005.1 uncultured Syntrophotalea sp.
ACTTATTATCCTGCCTTAGCCAGCCTAATTATATTTTTTTGCGAAGACACCAAAGCTTGGCGATTTTTATCCTGCCCAGACACCGTTCAAACCGGACCATAGGGCTCATACAATCTTCTGTATTCTTCCAGGGCATAGCGATCGGTCATGCCAGCCACAAAATCACAGATGACCCGCTCCTTGCCATAGAGTTCAAACCGGTCCTGATAGTTGCGAGGCAACAGGGTGGGGTTGGTATAATAACTATCAAAAATCATACTAAGAAAGCGCTCAGCCTTGACCCGCATGCGCTCGACCCGATAATGGCGGTAAAGATTTTTGAATAAAAAACTTTTCAGTTGTCGATTTTTGTGATTGATCTCCTCACTGAAGGAGACCAAGCGTGCCGAATGAAGTCGTACCCGAGAACCATTATCGATGCCATGCTCTTCAATATTCGCCAGGGTCGTGTCCACCACATCATGAATCAAGCGACCAATAAGGTGGCTGATGGTTTGATGGACGTGGCGTTCCTCATCCAGAGCAGGGTACTTCTGACCGACGAAAACAAAAGTTTCCTGCCAAAGCTCAACTTCAGCTAATTCCACCAGCTTGATGTGGCCCGCCTTCAGACCATCATCAATATCATGATTATTGTACGCGATCTCATCGGCCAGGTCGATGAGTTGAGCCTCCAGGGTTGGCCGCTGTCCCGGACAATATTCAGCAAGATCCGCCGTTGCAGCCTGGTCATACTCAGAAGAATGTTTGATAATACCCTCGCGGGTTTCCCAACTGAGATTGAGGCCATTGAACACCGGATAACGTTCCTCAAGAGTCTCAACAATACGCAACGACTGACGATTATGTTCAAAACCACCAAAATCCCCCATCAACCGATTGAGTACTTCTTCTCCTGTATGCCCGAAAGGCGTATGCCCCAGATCGTGGGCCAGCGCCACGGCCTCAACCAGATCCTCGTTTAATAACAGGCACCTAGCGATCCCTCGGGCAATCTGGGCCACCTCCAGAGAATGAGTCAACCGGGTCCGGTAGTAGTCGCCCTCATGGTTAACGAAGACCTGAGTCTTGTATTCGAGCCGTCGAAAAGCGGCACAGTGAATAATGCGGTCCCGGTCGCGGGCGAAAGCCGAGCGAATATCCTTAAACTCTTCCCGGTGACGACGACCTCGGCTTTCCAGACTACGGGTTGCATAACTTGCCAGATCAGGTCTTTCCATACCCCCTCCTGTAAAGATAGTACAATCTTCTCAACCCCTTGACGGCAAACCACCGTCATGGTAATTTTCTGTCTTTTTCGTAAGGTTACAATCATGCGAATCATCAGTGGCAACGCCAAAGGTAAGCGACTGGCAACCTTTGACGGCAATTCCATTCGCCCGACCAGCGACCGGGTACGTGAAGCGCTGTTCAGCATGCTGTTCAGCCGCCTGGGCGATTTTTCCGGCCGGCGGGTTCTAGACCTCTATGCCGGTTCCGGAGCCCTGTCCCTGGAAGCTCTAAGCCGTGGAGCATGCCATGCAACCCTTATTGATGATGGCAGACAAGCCGCCAACCTTATCGAGCACAACGCCAGTACCTGCCAACTGCAGGACAAGATCAGCCTGATTCGTGGCCAGGTTCTCGCCAAACTGGCCCTGACCCGAAACAACGCCCCCTTCGATCTGATCTTCGTCGATCCGCCCTACGACATGGGTCTGCTCACACCGACCCTGGCGAAAATTTCCGAGCTAAGCCTGTTGGCCGAAGATGGTATCGTATGCATTGAGCTATCCAGCAAAGAATCCATGCCGGATCGCATCGGCCACTTACAGTGCATTACCCAGCGCCGCTATGGCGCCAGCCAAGTCGGCCTGCTGACCCGCTCTCATTGCGAGGAGTCCCAGACATGAAAGACAATATCGCCGTATATCCCGGCTCCTTCGATCCCATAACCAACGGCCATCTCGATATTATCCTGCGGGGGCTGAAGATCTTTGACAAGCTGATCATCGCTGTGGCGCAAAATGTCAACAAGCGGGCACTGTTTAACATCGATGAACGGCTGGCGCTGATTCGCGAAACCTTGCGAGACTATCCCCAAATCGAGGTCGACACCTTTGACGGCCTGCTGGTCAACTACATGGAAGACAAGGGAGCGCGGGTGTTATTGCGCGGTCTGCGAGCCGTATCCGACTTCGAAAATGAATTCCAGTTGGCCCAGATGAACCATTCTTTGAACAACGAGATGGAAACCCTGTTCATGATGACTTCAATTAACTACGGCTACCTGAGTTCCTCCATCGTTAAAGAGGTTTCGTCCATGCGCGGAAAAATAGATGGCTTTGTTCCGCCCTGTGTCAAAAAAGCCCTACGCGTCAAATACCCTCCCCTTTAACCTCTTGCCGAAGCATCCCGGACGATCTTAGCAAACAGTATTCCTCCGCCCGCCATCCGCCGGCATCCGCAGCAAAGCTTTTCCCGACTATTCCTGCCACTGCTCCAACTTGGTCACAAACCGA
Source organism: uncultured Syntrophotalea sp. (assembly GCA_964555005.1). Lineage (GTDB taxonomy): Bacteria > Desulfobacterota > Desulfuromonadia > Desulfuromonadales > Syntrophotaleaceae > Syntrophotalea_A. Next base: position 2,502 of record CAZKQY010000306.1, read on the forward strand.
TCGAGAGCCTCGACTACCAGCTCCTCAAGACGCCGGCCCTTATCCTTTGTCGCCAGAGTCGGATCGCCCCACACCCCGCCGGGCCAGAAGCGGCGTTTGTTCCGCACCAAAATCCCCACGGGAAAGGTTGGATACTCCCGCTCGGCCTGGCCCTTAACCAGCTGCGGATGGGAGTGCAGAATACGGGAGGTCTCTATCTCTCCCGCATGGGAGTCATCCAGCGTTTCAATAAGACCGCGTCCTTCCTTGGCCGCCAGCATAAACTCGGTGAGCACGGCAATCTTCAGATCGCCGAAACGCTCTAGCAATTCTTCTCCGGCGTCAATCAGGGTCGCGGTATGAGTGCCGCCGGCGTGCCCCGTAAGCAAGATGACATTACGCAACCCCTGACGATAAAGAGCACTGACAATGTCAATAACCAGAGCGCGCAGGGTGCTTGTAGTTATCGATAGGGTGCCAGGATGTTGACTGGTCGAGCGACACACCCCGTAGGGAACGGGCGGAGCGATAAAAATCGACCGCCGATCGGCCAGCTTACGACCAACCTCGACGGCGTGCAGAGTATCGGTATTAAGTGGCAGGTGCGGACCATGCTCCTCGGTGGAACCAAAGGGAACCAGCACCGTGCGGGTCTTCTCCAGGCCAAGGATGAACTCCGGCATGGTCAGTTCTTCGATAATCATGCTTCCCTCCCAATCGATACCTGCCCTGTGCTATCTGACAGGTTCAAGTTAGTTTTCATCGGCAAATGGCTCTTTTCCCCATATGAAAACGGCACTGTGTCCATCCATAGTTTCCGGATGGACACAAATTAAAAGCTTGGCCTGAGCGAAATGAACACCCCCGAAATACTTTTTACCCACCGCCGCGTTACTCACTCGAGAACGTAGAGATCGCAAAGAAAACCAGATAAAACGGATTTAACCTTTGTCAGCGCACTTTGCGAACTCTACGATAAAAACTTTTGTTTGAGCGACCCACAGCTTGAGGGAAATCTCCGACCCTTACAACAAGCCAAGAAAGGCATGGGTCTGTGGAATGACCCGTACCAGGCCATGAATACGCGCCACCTGTTCCTGCAAGCTCAGGAGATGGCCGGCAGCTATAGCTACCCGACCTGCCCGGGTGATAGGCTGTAGAATTAACGGTGCAGCAGGTGCCCGACGGCGTACCAATTCAGCGGCTTGTTGTACCTCTTCCACCGTAGTTTCCGCTCCAACCACCACCTTTACGCAGCAATTACGCTCAGCCGCAAGAACCAGAAATTCCTCATGCACTGACCAAGGGGTCGGCTCACCGGTCTGGGAAGCCAACTTGATATCCATCGACACCCAATCAACATGGGGAACAAGGGGGGCAAAGGCTTCAGGCAGGGTCCCATTAGTTTCGAGATGGATCGGCAGAAGACTGCGAAGAGTCGGCAACCAATTCTGCAAAACCCGATCCTGCATCAAGGGCTCACCGCCAGTGATGCTGATGGAGTGATGTCCGCCGGGCAGGCGTCCGACCCAATCGGCAACTAAGCTCGACAGCACATCCAACGAAACCGGGTTGGGTAAGCCGAAGAAAGTTCCGGCACCGGGAGCCGTTTCGACACGGCAGGTATCCACAGCATCGACCGGCGTATCGCAATAGCGGCAGGCAAGATTGCACAAGGCCAGACGCACAAAGATCTGCCGATAACCGATCAGCCGTCCTTCCCCCTGAATAGAGGAAAAAATCTCTATCAGTTGACCATCAGTCGGCGACATAGCTGGCACAGGCATGATCCGACTCCCAAACTGTCACTTTATCAATAGCCACGTTACCGTCGTTCAAAACCCCCTTCAACTCTTCATAGAGATAGCGGGCGATATTTTCAGAAGAGGGGCTGCTCTCCCGAAAAGCCGGAAGATCGTTGAGATAGGTATGATCAAGGATATCAAGCTGACGGTTGGTTTCCTTTTTGAGGACTTTGAAATCGACGCCCAGCCCGGCCTTGTCCAACTCACTGGCGGTCACAGTGACCTCGACTTTCCAGTTATGGCCGTGCAGGTTTTCACAGTCCCCCTGATAATGCAGCAGATTGTGGGCGGCAGCAAACTGGGTATGAATGGTAAGGTAATACATGAATTATCCCCTCTTATATAGTTGTTTATTCGTTACTTTCTTCAAAATCATCAGCCCCTGTTTGATCTTCAGATGGTACCTTGTATTCCTCGTCAGCCCAGCAACCGAGATCGAGCAGACGGCAGCGATCACTACAGAATGGCCGGTGAGGATTATTTTCCCAATGGGTCGCCTGCTGGCAGGTTGGGCATTTTAATTTGGTTCCTTTATTCTGTGGCTGCTTCAAAGGGATAATCATTGGCAAAACCCTGACTTGTAAAAATTTTAGTAGCACCAGACTACCACATATGAGTAGCTCGGAACAATTCATGGGCAGATCGGAACAATTCGACCGGCGGCAGAATACTTCAAGCCGAACCTTTGGTCAACGCACACTCTGCAATAAAGCCCTATTCACCATTGCCCTCGATCAGAATCTTATATCCGAAAGCCGTTTCAAAAAGATCTCTTTTGCGACTTGCGCCGTATATCTCGACGGACAGATCCCCGGAATCCGATTGCAGCCTAAGGCAGAGCTGTCCCCCTTCGACACAACAGGCTAACTCGGTAACACGCTGATTACGGCAGCGGTCCAGACCGTCAGCCAACCGCAGAATACCGCCTAGCCGCCGAACCAATTGCTGATCATCTGCGGTAAGGGCGCTGAAACAGACGTGTTTTTTCTTGGGCAAACTGCAGCGATGATAACGAGCGATATTGGCCACCAATTCTTTTTGCCGCGGAGTGAAACCGTCCAACCGAGCATGGCGGATCAGGTGGTAAGAGTGCTTATGGTGGCGGTTGTAGCTGATAAAATAGCCGATATCGTGAAGCAGGGCAGCCGCTTCCAATAACCGTTGGTCGTCGTCAGTCAGAGCGGCCTGTTTTCGCAGGGCATCGAACAAGCACAAAGCCAGCCGGGCGACTTGCCGCGCATGGGCCATATTGGCTTGACAGGAGCGCGCCAAAGCCTCTGCCGAAGAACGCCAGTCCAAAGTGGCCACTTCACCGGAAACCAGTTTGTGCTTCTGCAAGCTACGGATAATCAGACCTTCCCGAATGCCTCTTGCGTTAATTTTCAACAGGTTGGCACCCAGACTTCTCATAAGTCCCTCGACCACCGCCACGCCGGCTACAATGATGTCGCCCCGCTCCGGACTGATTCCGGGCACCGCTGCCCGCTCCCCAGGGGTCATCCGAGCAAGCATGGCCAGCAGGTGAACGAGATCCGAATGGAGCACCTCATAGCCGTGAACCGAATCGAAGGACTCATTGCGCTGTGCCATCACCGCCCGTCCGATGTTCGTCACCGTACCACCAGAGCCGACCAGCTGCTGAAGTTGAAACTCCCGCGGTGCCAATAGCTTGTGAGTTTGTTTGCTCAGATACTTTTGCAACCGTTTCAGGTCGGCCTTAAGAATCGGCTCTCGAGATAAAAACTGATCCGTCATAAAAATCGCCCCGGCTTCCAGGGAATGGATTTCCTCAATATGGTCTCCGGTGGCCAGCACGATCTCGGCGCTACCGCCGCCGATATCGAGCAGTGCATGACGGGACTGAGCCATATCGAAATGGCGCCAGGCGCTAAGCGCTGCAAGTTCTGCCTCTTCTTCGCCGCCGATCAGACGAATGGGAAAACCGCCCCGCTGCAGCATGTCATCCAAAAAATCCTGACCGTTAACGGCCTTGCGCACGGCGCTGGTCGCCACAGCCTCGATCGCCCGCACACCAAAGCCCTCGGCAATTCTGCGCATGCGAGACAAAGCCTCGCCAGCGGCCTGCCAACTTTGCGGACAGATTGCGCCGCTGCGGTAGAGACCGGCGCCGAGACGAACCACGGCCTTCTCGTCGTCCAGAATTCGATACCCGCTGTCTCCGCAGGCTTCGACAACGATGCAGCGGATCGAGTGAGTGCCGATATCGATTGCGGCCAGACGTTTTTGAGGCAAGTCCCCTCCCGGTGTTTTGGTACAAAGTCCAAATCAAGCTATCAACTGGGACTGTCATTTTAACCTGCAGGGCGATCAAAACCCACCTTTTTTCTTCTTCTACGACAGCCTACATGCTGTAGAAAGCAAGTAAATCTTGCGGATGCATCCCATTTAAAAACATGTTATATATCAAAGAGAACATAATAAAACAGAGTATTTGCTCACCAATCATTCCTTCAACAAGGATTATGGCCATTGCAAGAGCGACCGAAGCAGAGCCGGCCCAAGAAAATTCAGACTCCGCCTGACCCGCCAACTGAGCCTTCTCCCATAGACAACCCTGAATTCTTTCTCAACAGGGAACTTGGCTGGCTGCAATTCAATCAGCGCGTATTACTTCAGGCGGCCGATCCGCGCATTCCTCTTCTGGAACGGGTCAAATTTCTCGCCATCGCCGGCTCCAATCTGGACGAATTCTTCATGAAAAGGATCGGCGGTCTCAAACAGCAGGCCCTGGCCGGGGTACAAAAATATACCATCGACGGCCGCTCCCCCGATGAGCAGATTGCCGCTTGCTACCAATTTATCGAAGGCCATCAACGGGACAAACAGAGGATACTGGCAGACCTCACCCGGGAGCTGGCTCAACAGGGCGTCTTGATTTGCGCCTACCAGGATTTAGCTGAAACTGAACAACAGGCGCTGCGCAGCCACTTTTACGACAACATCTACCCGCTGGTGACCCCCCAGGCTATCGATCCGGCCCACCCCTTCCCTTTCGTCTCCAATCTGTCCCTGAACCTGCTGGTCAACCTGCGTTACCCGGGCAGCGGTGAACTTTCGCTGGCCCGGGTCAAAGTGCCGATCGGCAGCGGCGCCCCCCGCTTTTTACCGATTGACGGCCAGAACCGCTTTGTTCTGCTCGAAGATGTCATGGCCAACAACCTGGACATGCTTTTCCCGGCCATGGAGGTGGTCGATTGCGAACTATTTCGAGTCACTCGAAATGCCAACACCGATAAAAGCGAGGAACATGCCGACGACCTGCTGGCGCTGATTGAATCGGCCTTGCGCGAACGTAAATTCGCCCCCATTGTGCGTTTGGAAATCCTGCCCGGCATGAATGCCTCTCATCGGGGCCTGCTGGCTGCAGAACTCGGTCTCGATAAGCAAGCGGACGTGTTTGAGATTAACGGCATCATGGGAGGGCGGGATTTCATGCAACTTACCGCTCTTCCCTTGCCACAACTTAAGGATTCGCCTCATCTGCCTATCGATCATCCGCAGCTCACCAAAGGCCGTAACATCTTTTATGATATTCGCGAGGCCGGATTCATCCTGTTGCAGCATCCCTACGAATCCTTTGCTTCCTCTGTGGGGCGGTTTCTCAAAGAGGCGGCCGACGATCCCAAGGTGCAGGCCATCAAAATGACCCTGTATCGCACCTCCAGCGACAGCCCGATCCTCGACACCTTGATTCAAGCCGCCCAGAATGGCAAACAGGTCGCGGTGGTGGTGGAATTACAAGCGCGCTTTGACGAAGCGGCCAATATACGGCTGGCCACCCGCCTGGAGGAGGCCGGCATCCATGTGACCTACGGGGTAGTCGGCCTCAAAACCCACTCCAAGATCATCCTGGTGGTACGGCGGGACTACAAGGGACTGCGTCGCTACGTACATATCGGCACGGGAAACTATCATCCCGAAACCTCCCGTCTCTACAGCGACCTGGGCCTGCTTATTTATGACAAGCAGATCGGCCAGGATGCCACCGAACTATTCAACTACCTGACCACCGGCTATACCCCGGCACGACGCTATCAGCAACTGCTGGTAGCCCCTAAATCACTTAAAAAATCGTTGTTGGCCAAGATCGATCGGGAAATAGAGCATCAACAGCAGAAACGCGAAGGTCATCTGCGCTTCAAAATGAATGCCTTAGAAGACAGCGATATCGCCAAAGCTCTTTACCGAGCCGCTCAGGCAGGTGTTCGCGTCGATCTGCTGATCCGTGACAGCTGCCGAGTGCGACCGGGCCTGGCGGGACTGTCGGAAACAATCCGGGTTGTATCGATTGT
>CAZKQY010000307.1:0-2973 GCA_964555005.1 uncultured Syntrophotalea sp.
CACCGACTTTAATGCCCTGCCGGACCAGGAATCGCGCCAAGGCCGCCGACACCAGACTCTTACCTACGCCGGTGTCGGTACCGGTGACAAAAATTCCCCGCCCGCCTGAATCAGTTACAGGAACCATAGCTTAGACCAGCATCCTTTATCATTTTCAGATCGGTTTGCACATCACGACCACGCATGGTGAGATAATTGCCCACCATCATGCCGCTGGCACCGGCCATAAAAATCCACGACTGAAATTCGCCCAGATTCAACTCACGACCTCCGCAAACATTGATCTGGCACTCGGGCAATACATAGCGATAGAGAGCGATAATACGCAGGCAATCCATGGGAGACAACTGATGTTTCCCGGCCAGGGGGGTACCGGCCACCGGAGCTAAAAAATTGATCGGCATCGAATCGATCTGCAAATCACGTAGCGTCAGTGCCAGCTCGACACGCTGCGCCAGGCTTTCGCCGAGGCCGAACAAACCACCGCAACAGACCGACATGCCGGCTTGCTTAGCCACCCGCACCGTCTCCACATCCTGTTCGTAATCGTGGGTAGTGCAGATGTTGGGAAAGAAGGAACGAGCCGTTTCGAGATTATGATGATAAACGGCACAGCCCGCCGCGGCCAGAGCATCGGCAGCGGGTCTCTCGAGCAAACCCAAAGAAGCTGATGGACGTACGCTGGTGGTGGCGCGAATCTGCCTGATCGCTTCAAGAAGACGCTCCATTTCAGGGCCAGGCTCTAATTGGGAACCACTAGATACAATACCGTAACAGTGACATCCCCGCTCTGCGGCCATTTGAGCTCCGGCGACAATTTCATCTAACGGCTTCAAGTCATATACCGGAATTTGCGATGCATGGTGCACAGACTGGGCGCAAAAGGCGCAATTTTCAGAGCACATCCCTGATTTAACATTGATGATCGAACAGAGGGCAATGCGATCGCCTTTAAAATGCCGGCGTAACTGTTGCGCCCCAGCGAGCAGGTAGCCAAGATCGGAGCCCTTGGCATCTAGCAACGTTAGGCACTCTTCGGCAGAAAGGCTGCCACCGGACAGCACCCGCTCAGTCCATATACGAATTTGATTTTGCATTATATTCAACTCCCTGTACTAAATCAGTTAACAGGGTCCGATTATAGGGCGACAGAAAGTTTTGTCAACAGTCTCAGGATATTTGGTTAACAATAGAGGCGAGGTTACTTGCCACACAGATTCTGAAATAAAGGGAATTATTTTAATAAAAATATAGGCTCCTTGATTGACAGCCCCCTAAGTACCGTATATCTTTAACTATAACCTGATTTTTTATAGTTTTTATCATAAACCGAATCACCGAGTTCAACTACCAACTAAAGGTGCTTTGCAGGACAAAAGCAAAGAGCACCCTGGAGGCAACATGAACAAATCGGATCTTATCGAAGCGCTGGCTTTTGAAAAGGGGTTGACCTACAAAAAGGCCGAGGAAATCGTTAACCTTATTTTCCAATCCATGACCGACACCTTGGCGGAAGGTGGACGCATCGAGATTCGCGGTTTTGGCAGCATGACTGTCAAAAGCTACAAGGCCTATACCGGGCGCAATCCAAAAACCGGTGAAACGATAAAGGTTAAACCAAAAAAACTACCCTTTTTCAAAGTTGGCAAAGGTCTGCGAGAAAGCATCGACAACTAAGCTCTGGCATCGCTTCCTGCCTCCTCAAGCGATAGCGCAACCTCACGCCTTAACGCTGCCATCTTCTCACCTTGGAACCTGTCATGTCCGGCAGTCTCCTAGGGACCACACGCAGGGTCTGAAACTGACGAACCGTCACCAGACCGGGCTTGGCCCCTTTAGGTTTTCCCACCCAACGGCCCTCGGTAACCATCACCGTCACGATACCATCGTTTTTCCCACGGGAATATCCAGCCGCCAGCGATGCCGCAAAAAGTTGATCTTCTTCCGGAACCTCCACTCGATCACCCCGTTTCAGCAGCAGATGGCAACCGGGCATCTCATGGGCATGAAACCATAGGTCTTCGGCATGGCAGAGGTTCTTCGTGACATAATCGTTGGCGCGATTATTGACCCCCCAACAGATGCCAAACCCGCCGGGGCTGACGGTCTCCCGCACCCCCGCTACTCCTTTGGCGCCCCGCCGCACAACCTTGGCTTTTTTCCCTTTCAACAATCCTTGCTCGACCAATTCATTTCGAATGGCAAGAAATTCTTCCCCCCCCTGTGCTTCGGCCAAAGCCAGCGATATCCCTTCTAGCCAGAGAAGTTCCTCCTCGGTTTCCATAAGCCTCCGCTCAATGTGCTGCTGACTGCGCTTGATTTTTTTATAGGTACGAAACAGACCTTCGGCGTTCTGTTGTGGACTCAGACGTGGATCTAAGGCGATGGTTATCGGTTGCGGCGGCTGCTGAAAGTAATTATCAACGGTTATGGATTTTTCACCGGAGCGAACCCGATGCAGCTGTGACAGCAGCAGTTCACCTTGTTGACGAAGATCATCGGCCTGTCCCAAGTTCCGCTGATCATCGAGAATTCGATTCTGTCGACGCTTGAGCTTTTTGAGAGTCTTTTTCACCAAGACTCGCATCGCTCCGGCCGGACCGTGCTGATCCGATGAGGCCATAAACTCACCGTAATAGGCTTCAGCTCCGGCGGAGGCCGAGATAAAGGTAGCCAGATCTTTGCCTGAAAGGGCCCGCAGTTTAAATGCAAGGAGTTGAGGACGGCCCTCCAGGCTCACAATGGCAAAACAATTATCCCTGCTGCGGCGGCGCTCGGCAAAATCGGCCAGCACTTGCCCTGAACTCCGGCCCGACTCCACCTGTCGGGCAAGATCCCTGGCCAGCAGACGGGACATGGGCCGTACACCGGCTAGCAGCCATTGTTCGAAAGCAGTAGCATCCAATCCGTTGGATGGTTCGAGAATTCCATTGTCCAGCAACTGACCAACCAGGGGCTGCGGAGCCTGATATT
>CAZKQY010000308.1:0-4788 GCA_964555005.1 uncultured Syntrophotalea sp.
CCCTCGCTTTTTCTCCGGAATTTTCCGCAGCTCTTCCTCGGGCATCGGTTTAAAAAAGAACCTGTGAGAAGTTAAAAGCGCCAACTGTTCGCAGAGAGAAAGTCAGAAACTGGCCATCTTACCCGGAGGCTAGGCTCATCTTGCTTGATATCCCAGCGTTCCCGGATCAAAACCAGTGTTCATACGAAAACTTTGAATGAAAACTAATTGAGCTGTTTCAGGGCTCTGGATGCATACATTTTCAATTTTGAGTTCTCTGCCCCGGTTTCGACCTGTTTTAGAGGCTCTTCGTACTTGCTGTCTCCGGAGGCTGCCAGTGCTTTACACAACCAGGCCATGGTATCAATATCCTTGGAACCCGAGCCTCCATCGGCCAGCATAGACAATAACTCAGCCGCAACAACATCATAGATTTTATTATGAACCTTGATACTGCGGACAATTGTTTTGGCCGCATCTTTTTTCAGTTGAACGTTGTCAGAGCTCAGCATGTTGAGCAGGCGGTTTTCTTCAGCACTTAAATCATTTTGCCATATTTCGGTTGACTTTAGAATTTCGATGCGCTGTGCATACTCATCAATCATGTCAATGCTTTGCAAGGCATAATGCTTCAATTTAGAACTAGGAGCTTTTTCGGCTATTTCCTCCAGTAACACTTTATAAGTTGCGTCTCCCGAAGCAGACAAAGCCTTGCAGAGCCAGGACATTTCATCCACATGATCCGAGTTATAGCCCTTGCTATAACCGGCCCTCAGAAGATCCGCAACCTTTTCGTACAATGCTCCGTTCTCAATTCCGGATTGAGTTATAACCTTGGCGGTTTGTACCCTCTGGGCACTGCTACCCGAATTCAGGGCGTTCATCAGTGTCTCCACCTCTCTAGTACGGTCAACCTGAGCGTTTCCGGAGCTCGCCAGTAGCAGCGATAGAAACAAGCCTATTGCTACCAATCTTTCCTTCATGGGTGTCTCCTTTTTAAAAAAATCCACTGTTAATTTGTTGAAGTTCTGTCATCGGATTAAGCTAAACAGAATCCGGCAGGAAAATCGCCTGCGAGTCTCGAAGAGTGTGTTTCCCGGAAGATCGTCGTTATCAGCGACTTTTAAATTCAGTCTTTTTGTGGGCGGCGCTGGGGTCCATATGCGGGCTGCCATGGTTCTGGTCCTATCCTGTTGCCTTAAGTCAACAAGGAGAAAAGTCAAAAGGTGGTCGCGGAAGTCCTCTATCTGACTGGCCCTGGCCCAGGTTGGTCGTAAATAATTAGAGCTTGAATAATATTGCTAAAATCACCAGGCTGTCAAAGGAATTTTCCGGGAAAGGAGAGAGATGTTAGCGGTCTGGCCTTGCGGAATTCTGATAGCCCCTCGTTTGCTGAGTTCGAAGGTCAGTCTATGAACCGGTATCGATCATGGGTGACCTGCCGTATGAATTTGTTTTTGTGGCTGGGAAAAATCCGGCCTGAATTTTTCGAAATGGGCGAAAACCTTGAGCGAGATATCGCCAAGCTCCCCTTTTTTGATTTTTTGTTGCTATTTCTGCATTTTATGTTTACGTTTAAACAAAGAGGAGGTAAGGCCATGCTTGCTCGGAACATCACAGACCAAAATCAAATCGACCTGACAACCGAAGAAAATCGGTCCAAACTGGCAAAGCTTCTCACAAATCTTTTTGCCAAGTGGGAACTGAGCACCATAGAACAATTGAATCTGCTAGGCTTGAGTTCTACCAGTCGCTCGGTGTTGACCAAATATCGCCGAGGCAGCGCTTTAGCAAGTTCCCGAGATATGTTAGACCGAGCCGGGTGGCTTCTGGCAATCCACAAAGCCTTGCGGCTGCTTTTTCCTCTCAATGAAGCGTTGAGATACTCCTGGGTAAAGCGCCGCAACCGCGATTTCAATAATTGCACGCCCCTGGAGGTCATGATGCTCGAGGGAATTATCGGGATCGCCAAGGTTTGCCGTTATCTGGATATGGAACGAGGGCTCTGATGGAGGGGCTTTTTGACCGTCTGTGTGATTTTCGGCAGGACGTTTATCGCAACGTCGTTTCTCTGCGGGAGGCGACAGATTTGTTTGACGATATAAACGATGGGGATGATCAGTTATCCGCCGTGGCTTGTGAAGCGGAAATGGAAGTCAAGGCCGACTTGCCTCCGGGCATTATTCCCCGCGGATACTATTACAATGCGGCAATCGGTTATCCCTTTGAGACCCAACCCTTTATGCAGACCCGTTACAGTGATGGTCGTTACGGGGTCTGGTACGGTTCCTCACAATTTGAGACAACCATCTATGAATCGGCCTACCACATGATGCAACGCATCCAGGCCATTGAAGGGGTGTCAGAGGTGGTCAGCAGAGAGAGGGCCGTCTACAAGGTGTCCTGCCATGCTCTTCTGCTTGACCTCTCGAACAAAGCCGGGGATTTTCCCCAACTTATGGGAAACGATTATACTTTCACCCATCAGATCGGGGCCAGGGTCCATAAGGAAGGGCATCCGGGCCTGCTGGCACCGTCGGCGCGGCATCCAGGACAAATAAACGTGGTGGCCTTCAAAAAAGATATCCTGAGTAACGCCAGACACCATTGCTACCTGACCTATGAGTTGGACCCGACAAATGGACAATTGGTTGTTTCGCGACAGGAGGGAGATCGGTTCCTGACCCTTTCGGCAGATCAGCTTTTTTAATTTGGGGGAAGGGTGTTATTTAAGATGTCTGAAATCTTTTCTTTGTTGATTCCTGATTGTTGCTGCATTCAAGAGAGATACAAGTTAGTGCCCATCTGGAAACTCCAGATGGGCACAGTGCCTTTTTTATAGGGAAAACAAACAAGTTTCCCCAAGGTCAAGGAAATCAAGCCCTTGCGCGGAGGTGTCGCTGTTTGCGCTGCATGATGCAGCAGGCCGGCTTAATGGGCAGGTGGGTTTTGTTCATTTTTATCCACAAAAATTCTTAAGCAGACGACTATTCAGGCTTCTGCTCTTCAGAGAGATCTGAGGCAGACGGCTCGCTCATGACAGACGGGTCACTCATGTCCGCTCCGCTTACAACACATTCCCAGCCCCAAGCCTGTTGTTTTTCAACAAATTCAGCGGCCTTGGCCTCGCAATAGCCTTCCTCGGCCTGGGCACTCCACAACACCTCGGTATGGCCGTCCTTGGTATAATGAACTTCGCAGGGTACTGTATCTGCACCCAAGTAAACCACCTCGATCTTTCGTTCCATGTTGCCATTGGTACAAACAGTGGCGGTCTCCGCGAGGGCCATTTGACTGAAGTAAAGGGTGAACAGAATACCAATAAGAATTCTCATTTTGCTCTCCTTCGATTATCTAGTGCCCTGTACGGTTAATCCTGTCTTCTGATTCTGGTCCTTTTGGCCGCTGTCTGCGTTACACCTCCTTGGCTTAACTCAGGCTAGGCCTGCGTCGGCGCGCCTTGACAGAAACTAAAATGCCTCAGAATTAATTGACACGACTAACCAAACAGGACACTAGAGGTTGATTTTACCAACAAGGAGCGTTGCTGACTGGTTGAATGTGACCGTATAATCGGCAGCCGCCCTATGAAAGTTAACAGCTTATCACGTTCTGGGCAAATCAAGTGTTAAAAGTGGTTTCTTATCAACGACCAGGCCAGGATTTGACTTATCAGGGTCTCCCCCAACCATTCTTTGAGGAAGCGTCATGGAAAACCCTATCTGTATCGATCTCGACCAGCCGAGCCTTAAAGGCTTTCGCCAGTTCATCAGCGCCTGGCTCTATCGGGAGAAGCGCTTCACCCTGCTGATCGATCCCGGGCCCCTTTCCACCATTGCGCATCTGATCAGCGAGCTTCGGCGTCACAACATCGAGGAACTCGACTATGTTCTGCTGACCCACATCCATATTGATCATGCCGGTGGGACCGGAGCGCTGCTGCGGGAATTTCCCGAAGCCAGGGTGATTTGCCACCCCGAGGCGATTCGGCACCTGGTGTCGCCGGAGAGGCTTTGGCAGGGTTCCTGTAAGGTATTGGGGAAACTCGCCGAAAGGTTCGGCGAGATAGTTCCGGTCCCTGCTAACCGGATTGCTTTTGCGAAACAGCTCGGTAAGATCGGCCTGCGCGCCTTTCTCACCCCCGGACATGCCCCTCACCACTGTTGTTATCTCATCGGCGACCTGCTTTTTGCCGGTGAGGTCGCCGGGGTACGAAGTGAGGTGCCGCAAGGGATTTACATGCGGCCGGCCACCCCGCCACGCTTCCTTTTGCAGGTTGCTCTCGCCTCCCTCGACCACATGATTGCCCTGGCGCCCCGCCGAATGGTCTTCGCTCACTACGGTCTGACCGATGCAGCACTGGAACATTTGCAAATCGGTCGCCGTCAATTGCTGCTCTGGGTTCGGGGGGTGGCCGAAACCGCCTCTGCCGAGCCGTCACAAAGAGAAGAACAAATCTCGGCCTGGCTTATGGAGAAGGATGAGATTTACCGCAACGTCCTTCAGCTGCCGTCGGACATTCTCTCCCGCGAGGGTTACTTCCTGGGCAATACGCTGCGAGGAATGATCGAGTACGTGGATGGGCTTTCGGAAGAAGAGCGGCGGAAGATTTCAGATGAAGAACAGTTTGGATAACGGCGAGTGTCCTGTTTGGTTAATCTTGTCTTCTAAATCCTCTTGAATGCCTATTAATGACTTGCCCAATAAGATATCCCTGATCCACCAGCAAAAAAATAGAAAAACCTCGTTGTCCCAGCAAAGCCGGGAAGATAGAATGCGGTTGCGGACCAACAAACTATCACCAACGAG
>CAZKQY010000309.1:0-3512 GCA_964555005.1 uncultured Syntrophotalea sp.
TGGGATATTCTGCAGGCCGTCGATGAGCGGCTGCCGGCTGAGGGTCGAGTGGTGATCAACGCCATGACCTTCGACACCCTGACCGCAGCCAGCGAATATTTTGCCAACGCCGGCTACCAGTTGGAGATCACCACCATCAATGTAGCCCGCACTCGACCCTCTACCGAATACAAAATGTTCGAGGCCTACGATCCGGTCTACATTATCGTGGCGATAAAAGAGTAATCTTTAGACTGACCAAAACAGACGATAGTCATATTTTTGTAAAGCCCTTTGCAAGGAGGCGAAGATGAGCCAAGAGGAGATACTGAATTTCGTAGCGACCCTGGACCCTCGGTTACTGACCGCTGCAGCATTACTACTGCTGGTTTTTCTGCTGTTCTGGCAGGCATTTCGCCGGACCTCTCGTATTCAGCGGGAAGTCGCCGGTCTTCATGAGAGGATGGAGCGGCTTCGCGAAGAGATTCATTCCATCTCACGACCCGTTTCGCTAATCGCGGTGCCAGCCAAAGAGGCTTTGGCAGCAGAAGAAGATATAACGGAAGCATCCTCCGAAGAGCAGGATCTGATGGCCCAACAGCCTGAGGAAGATGATGTGTTGAGCCGTGCGGTCGCTTCCCTGGCCGAAGAGAATTCGGACGAAGACCTGGACACCACCGAGACTGAGAATGATTTCTCTTTCGATCAAGCCTTTGATTCCGAATCGGATGAACTTGCTACAAATACCGAAGAATCAACGGTTCCTGCCGATGAGCAGAATTTTTCCTTTGGTGAGCTGGGCGAAGAACCGGTTGTCGATGAAGAACCGGTTGTCGATGAAGAACCGGCTACTCCTGTTGCTGACGAGCCAGAGCCTGCTGTCGAAGAGACCCCTTCGGGAGTGGTCAGCCTGGAGGGCGATCCGGCTCGCCCCGGTGTCAGAATGGTGCGGTGTCTGTCCTGCAATTACAAGCTGGCTTATCCTGAAAAATTGGCTGGCAAACGGGTGCGTTGCCCGTCCTGTCGCACCGGTCTCAATTTGCCCTGAGTGTTTTCACAACGGCAGTTTGTGAGGCCGGGACAGGGCTTTGCTGCGCTGGCTGTATGGCCAGCGCGGCATGATTCCGCCGGGTGGCTTTTTCCCTTTGGCCGAAGGGATCGGAATCGAAGCACCCTTGTCTTTTTACCGCAGACGGATTGTGCTCAAGTGCAGGGTTTTCTGTTCGGTAAGCCTCTCCCCCTTTTGTGAGGCCGCGACTCTTTTTAAACCCAACTTTCCCCCTGTGTCACCCACTCCTGTTGTGCCGTCGCCGACACCTGGTGATTGCGCCCTTTGACCTGTTTTTATTTCTGTTTATTTTTCACTTAATGCCACGGAGCTCCGACCTATGGTTGTGCGTTTCATCCATACTGGCGATATTCATCTCGGCAAGACCTATCGCCATTCCAGTGGCGAACAACTCCGTTATAATGACTTTTTCCGTACTTTGGCAACCATCGTTGCCGATGCCCTGGCCGAGCAAGTCGATTTTGTGTTGATTGCCGGGGATCTGTTTCACACCGGTCAAATCCTGCCGCAAACCTTTGCTCGTACCATCGAAATCCTGCAGCCCCTCAAAGATGTTGGCATTCCCTGTATCGCTGTCGAAGGCAACCACGACTGGATTCACCGCCGAGACAGTATCTCCTGGATGGAAGCTTTATCGCAGATGGGCTATCTGCGTTTGCTGCGACCGTCTCGCACGGAAGATGGCGGATATTATTTCGCACCCTTTGATGAGGAGCAGGGATCCGGGGGGCATCTGATTATCGGTGATCTGCATATCTACGGTCTTGGCTATATCGGTGCTCAAGCCGGTACTCATGTCTCACGTATCTGTGAAGCGGTAACCACCGAACATAATCTATTGTTGTTTCATGTCGGTATCTGGAGTTTTTCGCCAGTGGAAATCGGCAACATGAAGCCGGAAGAAGCCTTGCCTCTAGCCGATCGATTCGGCTATCTGGCCCTCGGCCACGGCCATAAACCCTATATTGTAAAGACTCCGGAAGGGCGACCCTACGGGTTTAATCCCGGCTCTCCAGAGCGTGTCAATTTCGGTGAGCAGAGGTACGATAAGGGTTACTACCTGGTGACGGCCGAAAAGAGATGTTTTAAACACCAGTTTCGTTTTACCGATCCCCGGCCCATGCAGGCGGTGTTGATCGATCTGAACGGTGCGACCGATGCGGATCAGGCGCTGGAGATTTTTCGCCAACAGTTAACGGCCGCTCTGGGTCATTCTTTTGAGAGCGCCAACGAGGATCGCCAACTTCTCATCGATCTGAAGCTCACCGGTAAGGTGGCCTTTCACCCTTTCGAGCTGGGGCGGGAGCGACTGCGTGAGGTGCTGGACCAGGTCTGCCATCCACTGCACGTCGAAATCCGCAATCAACTGTCCCTGGTCAGCCGTAGCACCGTCGATGAGGGCAACAGCAAAAGCCTGGCGGATATCGAGCGGGAGGTCTTGCGGGATTTGGTAGAGGCCAGTAGCGACTACAAAGATCGCCAGGATGAACTGGTCGAGCTGTCTTTGGCTATTCGCGATCTAGTGCTGCGCGGCGAGGTGGAAGATGACGATCTGTTGGCGGTGCTGGAGGGTAGTGGGGGATCGGCGGGTGATACTTGAAGAGGTCGGGCGGTCCCACTCGGGGGTGCAACCCTGCAGTGATGACGTTTGAACAACGAAACAAGAAAATCTTAGAGTCGGGCGGGGGCGCAATCCCACGGTCTTGAAGGTTTATGCAGTGACGCCCAAAAAACGACCCATATCAATTTTAGAATCAGCCGGTCTTGCCCACGAAAGAACTCAATGCAAATCCTCTCCATCCATCTAAAAAACATCAAATCCCATCGCGATACGGTCCTCGATTTCGCGGCCGGCATCAACGTGCTGTCCGGCCCTAACGGCGCTGGCAAGAGTACCGTCTTCGAGGCTATCGGCTATGCCCTGTTCGGCGTCGATGCGCGGGATTTCGTCACCAACGTCGAGCGATTTCTGTCCATCGGCGCCAAGCGGGGTGAAGTGACGGTTACTTTTTGCCTCGATGATGGCAGCACCTGGCGAGTGTCGCGCACCGTCGGGGGCGGCGTCAAATGGCTGCTGGCACGGCAAGTCAAGGAAGATTTCGAGGTAGAAGAGCACGCCAACATTCGCGAGACTGAAACCCGTCTCGCCAAGTTACTGGGTCTGGCCAACGGTCGGCCTCTGGCCGAACAGTTCAAACTGGTCATCGGCCCCTTTCAAAATGATTTTCTCGGTCCTTTTATCATTAAACAGGCCACCAAGCGACAGGAGGCCTTTGATGAAATCCTCGGCATCGATGCCTGGCGCAAGACCTTCAAGGGCACCAGTAGCCTACTGTCGACGGTACTGAATCGTATCGAGGTATTGAACGCCGAGGTGGAAGCCCGTCAGGAGCAGGTCGTCCTGCTGCCCGAGCGGAAAAAAGAACAAGTTGGTTTGCAGGAGAGCCTCGCCCTTCAGCGCCTT
>CAZKQY010000310.1:0-11468 GCA_964555005.1 uncultured Syntrophotalea sp.
GCTACTGCGAACAACGATTCAGGATTCATGCGGTCTAAAACCTCCGGGTAGTGAAATGACCCCTGTCATACCATTACCCACTCGAAATAGCGACGAGCCAAAAAAAGATAAAACATGTTAAAACCTGTGAAAGCATCAGTCCCTTAAAACATCAAGTTTAAACGTCGATGCAGAATCCGTCAATAAACCAGTTCAATCAATCTCACAGCAAGAAAGTCTTAGCTTTCCATATTTATCAAGAGCTACCTATAAGACATTTGGCCAATGGTATTTATGATGACAGGATCTTTTGTCCCAGTATTATATGGCGGATTCAACTAGCAAGTACAACGAATGACTTGCTGAAGAATATCTCGTTCGGGATTCGATAACCAAGGCACTTTCTTGGTCGATTGTTCAGCCGATCCATCGCAAACTGAATCTCTTCGTCAGTAACCGTTCTCAAATCACGGTTTTTGGCAAAATACTAGCAAATCAGGTTGTTTATGTTTTCGTTGGTCCCGCGCTCTCATGATGCGTAAGGGCGGGCAAAGTAAAAATCGGCTATTAGGGCCTCGGCAATATCTTTTTGCTGAGCAAACTCCTTGTCGTTGTCCGAGGTCAGCGTATGAACCCGATCAGCTTGGGGACTGAGTAATCGGATAATCATTGTTGCCACCTGGGAAGCTATTTTCTGTTCCACTTTGGCAATGATGGCCAGACGAGCTTTGCGATCCGCCAGTGAAACAATGGCCTTTTTGTGCCCCTTGCCAATAACCGTATCGAGCTCCCAATCGCCCAGGCGAGAGCCGTCCTCTACAATGGCAGGCAGGCCAGGTTTTGATGCATCGCCGATCAGGTAGCTGGCCACTGCAATCTCTGGCGCCATAACGCTTCTTGCGTTGTTTTTGACAACGAAGATGCTTGTACAAGTCGCCTCCAATACTCTTATCCGCCAGAACATATTGGTAGATACGTTCATGGCTCACCGTGGAACGACCGGTTCTGCGCAACCAACCGGAGAGCTGCTCGGGGCTCCAGTCGAGCCGAAGATGACTTTCGATCAAGGACCAGGTTTCAACGGTCAGCTTGCTCTTAAGCATACGGCCAAAAAAACTGGAATCTTCCACCACGAGAATTTTTCCATGCGTCCCCCTTAAACTGCTATCCAATAAGGAAACACAGCTTAAATATTATCAATCAACCCGACCGATCATTTCGGTTGGGCCCACCCGCTGCTGACCTGCCATGGAGTCCTTTCTTTTTAAACCTACGGATACAACCGGCAAAGCATCCCTCGAAGGATAAGCTTGGTCAACCGGCACCAGTCGATATTTTGACTAATAGCTACCTGTTTTAACTTTTTTATGCCACGTAACGACTTTCAAGCAAAAAAGCTGCCACAATAAATATGATATTTTGGGAGGAATTGCTCGTTTCCCACATAAAAACGATGCGTTATCCATTCATAGCTTCTAGATGGACACCATCTAGGATGTCAAGGTCCTGAAAAAATGACGTTACGCTGCAGAACAACTTTTTGCGACGCCAGCATTAATCAAGAACGGCACCCCTTGGCGACAGGCGCTGCTTCCTGCATTTGCAAGCATTTATTCAGCCTGCGATTTAGTTGTAACCGCGTCAGAAACACCAATCAACTGACGCAGCACCAGTATCTGCAGAAAAAAAGGCACGCTGTAAATCGCGGCAAAAGTCGCTTCAATCGGTCCGAAAAATTGCCCGCTGAAGGCCAAGATCAGAATATAATTAGGAAACAAAGTACAGACCAGAGCCGTAGCACGAAATTCCGGGGTGGTTCCGCGAAACAACCAAGGGGCAAGCAACATCACCACCACGGCCAGCAAAGTACCGGCTGCCATGGCTTGCAGGGCTAAGGCAGGATTCTGCAAAAAATAATGGGAATAACAGGAAAAGACCCCGAGGTTAGTCAACGCCACACACAGCAAAGACAGAGGATAACTGCGCTGCAATAACCAGTCAGCAGGCCGCGGTAACCAGCGCACGCAAGCGCGTCCGGCCAAAGCCGGAACAAAAATCATCACCGCCAGCATCTGTATCATGACAGCGACGCCCACCTGCAACTTCTCGCCGGCCAGGGCCGCCACCAGGGGCGGCAAGGTAAAGGGCAGCAACAATGAGGAAAGAATCACCGCCGCCGCCGTCAGTCCCACATCCGCCCGAAACAAGCGAGCAAAAAAGGGCGCCAGCACAGCCGTCGAGGCACCGGCGACCAGCAGGGCCGCCAATTGATATTCTGGCCAAAAGACATGATAGAGGGCAAAAGCCCCTACCGGCAGCAGCAGACATTTAACGGCCAGCAACCGCAACATATCGAGGGGAGCCGCCAGGGCACAGCGCAGAACCTGCGCCAGATCGACTGCTAAAAAGGACAGCAGCAACAAAAACATCACGCAGCCCATGGGCACCACCCGCAAGGGAACAGCCAGTTCGGGAAGAAAGACGCCAAGGGCCATGGTAGCATAACTGGTCAACAACAAAATGACGTCTTGCTTACGAAACATGGGATCTTCTCAATTTATGAAGCATTCGCAAAAACGCATAGGATGGCTAAACAAAAATTTATGCACTCAGGACCCATTCGGACCTGTCAGGCAGGGTACGACACCGTACTATGAAGATAGCGAGTTATCAAGACCAGAGCAAACTATTACCAAAACGGTAGCAATTTAAGCTTGCCAAGTACTTGACTAATTTGGTATGTTAATTCCAGAAAATATAGTCTTTTGGTTTATTATTTCAAGATTTTGGCAGTTTTGTTGACATCGGAAGTCCTTTCCGCCCGTGCGCAGCAAATCACCCGATCTGAGGAGAGTTTATGCTCAAAACCGCAAGGCGGCCCAAGGCCATGGGAAGTTGGCTCGATCTATGGCGGACCGGGAAAACCTTGAAGAGTTCTTTTGCGGAACAGATAGATTGTATTCGCGAGATCTACCGCCTGCTCGACGAAACCATTCAGACACCGAGCCACGCCCCCGCCAACTACCATGTGTCCATGGGAGTCATTCCCGACAATTTCTACTGCCTGCGCAAGAACATCTTCTCAACTCTGTTTCATAGCAGCTATCACCTGCTCGATCTGTCTTTAGAACGCCGACTGTTGTACGGTAAGCTTAACCACTTATTTCGCATCTGGGTCACCAGTGCCGACAACCTGCTCGACAAGGAAGACAAGGAAGTCGTGCCTCTGACCATGCCGGGGCAGTCGCCGATCATGCGCCAGGTGGTGACCATCATGGCCGCCGACCGAGTATTGAAAAAACTCCTCGATGAGGCAGTAATCGACGGGGTCATCAACCCCGAGCAGGCCCGCCAGTTGGCCGACAGCTCGCTGCAGGTGCTGTTGCCGAGCGCCGCCCTTGAGGCCAGCGAAGAAGGAGGGCTCGGCAAACGTCCCGCTCCGGATTATGTACTGTCGACCATCCATGTGCTCAAAACCGGCATCCTGTTCCACGTTCCTTTTCTCGGTCCCGAGCTTATTGAACCGCAAATCGATCAGCACCGTCTGGCCAAACTGAAAGAGGCTATGCTCAAATTCGGCCTCGGCTGTCAACTTCTGGACGATTTGCGTGACCTGGCCAAAGATTTTATCGAAGGACGCCACAACTACGTACTCTCGCGTCTGGAACAGGAACAACATCCGATATTGAAAGACTGGCAGCAACGGTCTCTTAACACCGACGCACGCCTCTATCAGGAAGTCCCTCAAGCCTGCTTGCCAACGGTGCGACTGGCCCTACAATATCTCAAAGAGAGCCTAACCTCCCTCAAACAACTCGGCCTCGGCATTCCGCCATTATCAGCCGACCGCATGGCTTATTCAATGCTCAACATCCTTGACCTGAAGGATTTACGCCATGCCTGTTGAACCGAAAAATCGCAACCTGAATCCGGCTGACCAGACCAGCGGCCGAACCTTGGACCATGCAGCACCGGTCTACGATCTACTGGCTCCGCTGATGACCTTCGGTCTGGAGCGGGGCTACCGACGACGCGCCCGGGCTCTACTGGAACTACAGGGCAACGAGCAGGTATTGGATGTCGGCTGCGGCACCGGCACCCTGAGCCGGGAGATCGCCCGGGACCTCAACCCCCAACAATCCAAAGTAGTGGGGGTGGACGCTGCGGCTGCCATGATCGAGGTGGCCCGACGCAAGGGCCGGACCCTGACCAACCTGCGGTTTGACGCCGCTTTGGCCGAACAATTGCCCTACCCGGATAACAGCTTCGACTGCGCCGTGTCGACCTTCTTCTTTCATCATATCGAATTCAGCCTCAAGGAACGTTCCCTGGCGCAGCTGCGCCGCACGGTCAAACCGGGAGGCCGAATCGTCATCGTCGATGTCGACGTACCGAGCAACCCTTTCAGAGCTCTCTGCGCCTGGTCGGGCTATTGGCTGTTTCGCCAGGAAGAGATTCGCGAAAATATTCAGGGCCGTCTGCGTGAGGCTATCCATGCCGCGGGTTTCAGATCAGTGCAACTCGTTTCGCGCCACAGCGGCTACATTTCAATTTTTCTGTTGCACAATGGGTGATGCTTTCACCAAAAGGCCTGAGATGACTAAACAGAAATTGGGTCCTACAAGGTTAACCGATAAAATAGGAGACTTACCGATGAAACGATTTACCCTGGCCCTGATGCTGATGCTCTGCACTGGTCTTTTCAGCTACGGTTTTGCACTCGCCGCACCGACTGAATCTGAGCTGAGCCAAAGCGTACAAAACTATTTCACCCCTCTTTTTGCCGGATTGGAAGCCGCTGCCGAACAACAACCCACCGTCGATAGTTTTCGCGAAATAATGAAACCCTTCCTCGCTGACATGGAAGGCTTTTTCGGCAGCACTCTTATCGACAAGGACTTCGTCATCCAAGCAGTCTATCGCCGTCGTAACTTTCTGGCCGTCGGTTATGATCTGAAAAAAGTTGATGAACTCGATTACTTCTGGGACTTAATGCGTAAAGCTCCAAGTCCTCAAGTAAGTGAACCGGGGCACGGCAGCCTGCTGCAGCCACGACTTATCGCCATGCGTTATCCAATATTTAAAGATGGCCAATTGACCGGTGTGGTCTCGCTGATGATCCGCACCAAGGCCTTTCTTAAAGCGACCGGTCTCGACCAGGTGGACGCCTACCGCATCGTCTGCCGCGGTCAGGAAGCTGAGATCGAAGGAGAACTCGGCAACAATTATCGAGAGATCACACTACAGCTGCCCGCCAATGAATGGTTGATTCAATATCGTTGATCCGGCCCTTTCCAGGGCGCAACTGATTCACCCAGAAACCATCATCAATACAGTTTTGCAAGTGGACTATTCAGGCATGCACCCTTGACATTTGCTGCGAGAATGACCAAGCTAACGGCTGCTAAAAGACCAGGGAACGACTGCATTGCATCCAGATACTTACGCATATGAGGACCATTTGAATCACAACGCGCTTGCCATTACGGATCGGACAGCTCCAGAACCAAACTCCTTGGCCCTATACAATGAACAGGACCGAAAGCTGATGAAACTAGCTTCGACCACCAAAGCCCGGGGCATTGACCGGGTTGAGGAGATTTTACGCTTTGCCGCTGCAGCGGGCTGGACAAAAATCGGCATAGCCCATTGCGTTGCAGTGGCAAAAGAAGCGATCATTCTGGAACAACGTCTGGCACAAACCTTCGAAGTGACACGGGTCGACTGTAAGGTCTGCCGCATCCCGGCTGATGCTCTGGTACCGGGCGATCGCGGCACCTCCTGCAATCCCGTCGGCCAGGCCACCCTGCTGGCCGAACAGGGCACCCAATTCAACATCGTCATGGGCCTGTGCCTTGGTCATGACCTGCTGTTTGAAAAACATTCCCAAGCTCCAGTGACAACGCTGGTTGTTAAAGACCGGGTCCATGGACATAATCCCATTGCCGCACTGCAATAAATTTCTTATTACACGGTTTATCCTGTTGCGATTCTAAGAACAGGACCAACCGTTTACTTTGTTTTACGATAGATTTTTTCCAGGAGTAATGATGAAGATCTGGCGGATTTTTGCCCTGCTTGGGCTTTTGGGGGCTCTTGTGACAGGCAACGCACAAGCCGATACCCGCGGGGTTAAACGTTTCGCTTGCATCGAAATGCGCTGGCTGATCCCCGAGGGCAGCGAAACTGTCAGTATCGAATTCGTTAAAGACGAAGCGCCCTTTGCCCACCTGACCCTCAGCCCCCAGCAACCCTTTCGGCAATTTAATTTTTCCACCGATGCCATTCTCGCCGAAGGACGTATGCACCTGCACATCGACAAACAGCGCAACCAGGGCATTCTCAAGCTCGACAGCTTCAGCTACCGCTGCTATGGCCCGATGGAACAAGCCTTTTCCGGACCGCTGGTGGAGTTCGACCTGCCAGCGAAACCATAGTTCACGCTTTACCACCCTCAGCATAAAAAAAGGCCGGTTCCACCACTTGGTGGGACCGGCCTTTTTTGCCACAAGACGCGCTACTTAAACATCCCCTTGAGTTTGTCCTTAACCGCCTCAACCTCACCGGTGGCTTTTTCTCCGGCTTGTTCCACGGCCTGCCGACCAAGCTGCTCGGCATCGCCCTGCAGATTCTGTAGCCCCTTGTTGAGCACTCCGCGCACATCTGGAGAAGAAATCTGGCTGTATAGAGCGGCAAAAACTACCCGAGCCGCCTCAGCTGGCGAAATACCACTCTGCTTCTGACCAATATTTTTCAGTTGAATATCGGACAGCACGGCACTGATCTCCTGCCCGGCGAGCCCCTTCACTACCAGATGCACCTGGCCACCACGAATCACCAGTTCGCGAATCAGCAATTTTTTACTGCTTTCGCCACTGTCGGCGGCCGCAGTAGAGCTTCCACCACCTACGCTCTTACTAATATTGCTTTGCAAGGCCTTAAAATTATCGCTGCCGACGCCCTTCTCATAATAAAAATCCGGTTCAACCACTTCGATACGCTCGATAATGATCGTCTCGCTAGTAAGAGACTTTTCATCGACGTCGACATAGATCGACTTGACAGCCACCGCATGGGGTGAGTTAAAACCCGGTGGGTTGCCAAGCAGAAACTTTTGCAAAGTAACCTGCCCTGACAGCAGAGAAACATCAACATCCCCCAGACTAAGTTCGGTGCCGGTAATCTTTGGCCCCTGAGTGTTGGCGGCCTTTTTAATCAGTGGGCCAAGATTGGACAGCCCAAAAAACACCACCAGTAAAGCCAAAATGGCAACAGTAGCAACAAAAAACCACAGCTTTTTCATCATAGAAAATCTCCTAATCGATACCGAAGGACAAACCGTCTATTGTGGTTGTCCGCAGGTAGTTGATCTTGGCCCGCCATCTTCACTGGCGAGCGGAATACCCAAGATGAGTGTGTCTAAGCGAGTCAAACACCCAAATTCGACCCCGACCTATACCAAAAAACGCACCACCCCAGTCACCTTAACCTCTTTGACAGCGTAAATCAATTTACGGGCAAAACATCGTCGAAAACCCGGAGAGGTGATCATCACGATCAGCTCCCGACTATGCACCGGAACGTCCCTATAAACAGTTTAGCAGAACTCTTTTACCGCACCAGCAATCAGGAAAAAGGTTGTTTCCTGATAAAAACAAGCTAGAGTAAATAACCTAGGGAGTAGCGCAGAAAACGATTCAGCACCGCCCCCCCCTCTGCCCATTCGCTGAGCCGCTATTGGCACACAAGAGGACCAAAAAGGTTTACATTTTCACAAGAAAGCTTTAATATTCTCAGTCATTCAACACCTTAAAACTAACGATTCACCCTTAACAACAGGCGCACATAACCGTGAACTCTACCACCACAAAAAAAACCGGGTTGGTTCCTTTTCATAAACAACACAGCCTGCTGATGCTGACTTTATTGTTCACCATCTTTCTGGCTTTTTGTTTTTTATTAATGATGAACTACCGCTTGCGCAACAATGCCGAGCAACAAACCCTGCAGAACCATTTTCGTGAACGGGTCAAAGCCATCGACGGTTTGCTTGGCAATATCCGCAATCAGGTACGCACTCTGCAACTCAGTGCCGAAGCCAACCTGACTGATCGAGCCCAGCACTCCCCCCAAGCAGCCCCCTTGGCCTTTGACGGACTGCGCGACAACACGGAAGGTGCCTTTTTTCACCTGAATGACTACCGACAGCCACTAACCAAGGAGATGATTGGCAACCTGACCGGCAAGGACAGTATCCAAAAACGCAGTCCTGATTTTTACCGGGAACTGTATATGGCCCTTAATCTAAATCACAGGTTTCGCGCCATTGCCGAAAACTTACCCGCTCTATCGGGGGTCTATTACCTCTCAAAAAATGATTTCATTAATTTTTATCCTTGGACACCTGCTTCTGAATTTCGCTATAGTCTACAATTGAAAAAACAAGAATTTTACCGCCTCAGCCTGCCAACACCCAATCCCGAACGGCAAACATTCTGGACTCGGGCCTATCGTGATGTGCGTGGCAAAGGCCTGGTAACCACCTGCTCGGCTCCCGTCTACGAAGGCCAAAACTTTATGGGAACCGTGGCCATCGATCTAACTGTCGAGTTCTTAAACTCTCTGATACGGGATTTTAACGGGGAAAATGGCTCTCTTCTATTAATCAACAGCGACCGCCAACTCTTGGCCCATCCGACCCTCATCCGCACCGCCAACTCAACAAGCCCCTCTCTGCAAGATGTTTTGCCCGATGACTTGCTGAAGACAGCGGCTAATCTGGAATCACTGCCAGCCTGGCAACTAACTCAACTTGGTCCCTGGTCGGTATTGCAAGCCCCTTTGCAAAACGCTTCCTGGCAGGTGGTCTTTTTTCAGCAACAGCCCTCTCAGGCCAAGGCCTTTGTTGCCCAACTCGGTGGCGGCGCCTTGGCTGCCTTGGTGGTCCTGCTTGGCATGATCTGCACCATGGTCTTTCTCAATCACCGACACATTGTCTGGCCTTCGGAACAGTTGCTTCATTTTATCAACGCCCTTAACCAGCAAAAAAATCCGAGCATCGACTCCCGTATTCCCTCCATGTGGCGGCCCTGGTTCGAAAATATCGAAAATATTTTTCACGACAATCAAACTCTAGCCGAAAAAAGTCGTCAGGATATCGTCATACTGGATCAACGGGTAAAGGAGCGCACCATTGAACTGGAGCGTCTCAATCGGACCTTTTGCGAAGAAATTGAAGAAAGGTCCAAAGCTGAAGGAGCATTACGGGTGGTCAACCAGAAACTGCAGGAACTTTCTCTGATAGATGGCTTAACCGGCATTCCTAATTGCCGCAAATTCAATGAGTACCTGAATTTTTGCTGGAACCAGATGTCACGGGGACAGTCTTCGGTTTCGATTATCATGTGCGACGTTGATCACTTCAAGCAATTCAACGCCGCCTACGGCCAGCAAGCCGGCGACTACTGTCTGCAGGAAATAGCCCACGCCATTCAAGCTTCGCTACAGCGCACTACCGATTTGGTGGCCCGCTATGGCAGCGAGGAGTTCATCATTCTGCTGCCCGGCACTAATCACACCGGAGCCGAACGGGTAGCGACCAGCATTCAACAAGCCCTTGCTACCTTGGAGATCCCCCATTCCGGTTCTTTGGCCGACTCCTGTGTCCACTTCAGCATTGGCATAGCAACCGCAGTACCGGCCCATGGAGGATCTCCCGAATCGTTACTGGAAGCCGCAGATCAATCCCTCTACCGAGCCAAGGAAACCGATCGCAACCAAGTTGTCGATCTGCCGGTCGAACACTAAGCCCGTCCCTTTTGGAGAACCATCGATGAACGTCAGCACAGTCAACCAGATGCGCGCCATGGACCATGCCGCCATAGAGCAATACGGCATCGCTGAAGAATTGTTGATGGAAAACGCAGGTCAGGCAGCCTGTGCAGTATTCCAAGATATGGCACCGATCGTCGGCCGACGAGTGCTGATCTTCTGCGGCCTTGGCAACAACGGAGGTGACGGGCTGGTACTGGCCCGCAAGCTTCACTCTCTGGCCGCTGATGTCAGGGTCTATCTGCTCGGCGACCCAAACCGCTTCAGCGGCGCGGCAAAGCTTAATCTCGATATCGTTCGCCGCTTGCCCCTGAGCATGGAGCAACTCGTCGACTGCACCCCTCTAGCCGCCGAATTGGACCGTTGCGATGCGGTGGTCGACGCCATTTTCGGCACCGGATTAAGCCGCGAAATCAGTGGGTTGCAGAGCCAGGTCATCACGTTGATCAATAACTGCGACAAGCCGGTCTTGAGTCTCGACATCCCCACCGGAGTTGCAGGCGACACGGGCCAGGTATTGGGAACGGCGATTCGCGCCACCGCTACCGTTACCTTCGGCCTACCTAAAATCGGCAACCTGCTGTACCCCGGCTTTGCCCTGAGCGGCAGCCTGTATGTCAGCCACATCTCCTTTCCGCCGGCTCTGATCGAAGATGAGCACCTGCAGGTGGCGATCAACAATCCGCCCCCTCTGCCAACCCGAAATGTCACCGGTCACAAGGGCAGCTTTGGTCAGGCGCTGTTCATCGCCGGTGCCGCCGGCTACCTTGGCGCCCCGCGCTTTGCCGCCCAATCCTTTCTTAAGGCCGGCGGTGGCTACAGCCGACTGGCGGCACCAGAAACCATCGTGCCTTTTTTGGCCATGCAGGCTGGCGAAGTCGTCTTTATTCCTCAGCAGACAACCCCTTCCGGCAGCATTGCCCTGAGCAACCGCGATGCCCTGCTGAAACTTGCCGCCAGCCAGGATTTCGTGGTTATCGGCCCCGGCTTGTCCCTCGATCCTGAGAGTCAACAATTGATTCGCGAATTGACAGCGAGCCTGGATCGGCCGCTGCTGCTCGACGGTGACGGTTTAACAGCCCTCTGCGCCGAACCACAGATTCTTGGACAAAGAACTGCGCCGACAGTGCTCACCCCCCACCTCGGTGAGATGACCCGTCTGACCGGTTGCAGCATTGCGGAGATTAAACAGGACATAATTGGCGTGTTGCGACATACGGCGGCCAAACTGCAAGCGGTTATCGTCCTCAAGGGCCCCCATTCCCTCATCGGCACCCCCGAGGGCCAAGTCTTCATCAACCTGTCCGGCAACAGCGGCATGGGTTCAGCCGGCACCGGCGATACCCTTACCGGCACCATCGCTGCCGCTTTCTGTCTTGGGTTGCCCTTTATCGACGCGGTCTGCAAAGGCGTGCTGCTACACGGCCTGGCCGGCGACCTGGCCGCCGAAGCACTCGGCCAAGACGGCATGACCGCCGGGGATATTCTCACATACCTTCCGGCGGCCTTGCAAAAAGAACGCAACGGTCTTCCGACGCACCTGGCCCGTCGCTATAAAGGCCTCCTTCCAATCTAAATCCGATCATTGTTCTTGCCGCCAATCCCCCATCGTTGTCCTGATCCTTGTTACGGCGTAAATTGACGTGGGGCGTTAAGCC
>CAZKQY010000311.1:0-4834 GCA_964555005.1 uncultured Syntrophotalea sp.
TTGTTTGAGGGCAAGTCACCTCAATTTATGCTGCCTCAATAGTTGCTATCCGCCCCCAATCCAAATGTGTGGTTTGAGAGGTGCTGAATAGTTACAAAGATTTTATGGAGCGGGTTCGGGAGCGAGGCCTTGCTCGATTGCGGGGTGAAGAGTTGCCCGGCCAATATGAAACCAAGATCTTCGCCAAGGGCGGCGAAGAGCGGCATGTGCTGGTTTCGGTCGGGACGGTGGAATACCAGGGGCAGCCTGCCGGGGTCGTCTCGGTAATCGACATCAGCGAGCGCAAGGAGGCCGAGGTTAGGATGCGGGCCTCACTGGCAGAAAAAGAAGTTCTGCTGCGGGAGATTCACCATCGAGTGAAAAACAACCTGCAGGTTGTGTCGAGCCTGTTGTTTTTGCAGTCGCAGAGGTTCAGCGATCCGGAACTGCAGACCTGTTTTCTCGAAAGCCAGAGCCGCATCTGCTCCATGGCTCTGGCCCACGAGCAGCTTTACCAGTCGAAAAACCTCGCTGAAATTAGTATTAAAAGTTATATTGAAAGCCTGGTCGGGCAGCTTGCGCAGGTTTTTCAATCGCCGGGCCAGGAAGTATGCTTCCATCTGGTGGTCGAGGATCTTCCTCTCGATATCGAAAAAGTGGTTCCCTGCGGTCTGCTGATTACCGAGCTGCTGTCGAATGCCTATAAGCATGCTTTTGAAGAGGGGCAAAAGGGGCAGGTAACGATTTCGATGCAGGGCGGTGCCGGGCAGATCGAACTGGCAGTGGCCGATAACGGTGTGGGTTTTCCTGCGGACCTCGATTATCGTCAGGCGAAAACCTTCGGACTGCAGTTGATAACGGCCCTGGTTAATCAGCTGGGTGGTACTCTGGAGCTCGAGAACAATGACGGCACCCGGTTCGGGGTGCGGTTCGCCGGCTAGATGGCGGCGGGGGATATTTATCTGTCGAGGGGGCTCGGTTGCGTCAGGCCCGTTAACTGTTTTATCTTGGTGTTTTTAAGGACTGAAAAAACTATGACAAGGCGCGAAATTGGTCGCAACGATCCCTGCCCCTGCGGTAGTGGTTTAAAGTATAAGAAGTGCTGTCTCGGTCGACGGAGTGACCCGCCAAAGGGTGGTTCTTCAGGCGGCCTTCACGACGAAATTCATAAGGCCCTGGAAGGGCGTGATTTCGGTTCGCTGGAGGAGGTAAATGTTTTTCTGGCGGACTATACCCGGCAACGCAGTCAGCAGTCCGTGGAGGATTTCGCCGGGCTGTCGTCGGAGCAGATGCATCGATTGCTGTATTTTTCTTACGACTCACCGGATGTGGTGCTTTTCCCGGAAGCTTTGACCCAAGAGCCCGGCGCGCCGATTCTGACCTTGTTCAGGCTGCTGGTCGAGGCCATCGGTGAGGAGGGGCTGAAACCGACCGCCAAGGGCAACCTGCCGCGGAGCTTCTGCCGGGGTGCGGCCCTGGTCTTCTGGGGGGAGCAGGCTTATCGAGAGTACACCCAATATGGGGCTGTCAATAAAGAAGAGGATTTTTTCGACCTGCATGTAACCCGGCTTGTGGCCGAATTGGCGGGCCTGGTCCGCAAGTACAAGGGGCGCTTTATTCTCAGTCGCAACTGCCGCAGCCTACTGGCGCAGGGGGGTATGGCGGCTGTTTACCCCCTGTTGTTGCAGGTTTACGTCAGGAAGTTTAATTGGGGGTACTGGGACGGGTATGGGGAAATCCCTTTTATTCAGCAATCCTTTTTGTTTACCCTGTATCTGTTGAGCCAGTTCGGCCACGATTGGCGTTCTTCGGGCTTTTATGAAGACCGCTTTTTGCAGGCTTTCCCTATAGTGCTTGACCAACTGGAGACTCCGTCGTATCAGACTCCGGAACAGCAGGCGCGTTCCTGTTACACCTTGCGCACTCTCGAGAATTTCGCCGGTTTTCTTGGCCTGGTCACCTTGGAGCAGGTGAAAAGCGAGGAGTTTCTGGTCCAACAATATAGGGTAAAGAAAACCCCGTTGCTGGATCAAGCGGTTCAGTTTGTCCTGAAAAATTAGTACTCTGTCTTTCATAGAACGTCGCAAGATTGCGCCGGGACTTGGTGGGTCAACAAGGCGTGTCCAAGAATGCATAGCCGTAGCTATTAAGCTTTAGACACAACGCAGGTGCCGCGCTAAAGAACAAGCAAGATGCGATAGATTATGGGTTACAGGGTACGGGCCCTTTATTCAAGAATCCCTGGGTTGTCTTCCCCATGCCCCACTCCTGTGGCCTTATGAGTTTGAATTCTTGACCCGAAAAGGTTCAGACAGTAATTTAAGGCCACTCTTATGAAATGTTTTCTTTGTTTTATGATGTCCATCAGGTAGGGCGATATATCTGTAACAATTTATGAAATCACTAAGAGTTGGTGTCAGATTCCTTTGGTTCCCCGTTTTGATTCGAAGTCGTTGGGCAAGTTTGGCTTTGGCGGCCCCCGTCTCAAGGGGTGCCGTGCGTGGCAGGCTTTGCCCCTTTCTCTTTTGGTGCGCCCTTTGACATTCCGGATCTCGATCAGGCACCCTTTTATCGTTTTCTATTTTTCCTCGTCGGCAACTATTTTTTTGTTTGCAGCAGATATTTTCAGGGGGTAGTCTGCTTAAAGTCGTCATTTGAATCTATACGAACAGATTCTCAGCCCATATCCGGAAGAAAATAATGTTTTTTGTCGATAAGCCGTATGTTTCGGAGTTTGTTAAAAATACCCTCAAGGAAAACTCACTGCCTGTTGTCGGTACGATCGTGGCAAAAAGCATGGAGCTGAAGGAGGGAACCCTTTTTCTCACAGAGGACGAGGCGGTTGAAAAGGTGCGCCAGTGTAAGGATCCTGTTCTTTACACCACCTCCGAAAACTGCATCGGCTGGATCGCAAAATATCTTTCATTTACCGGTATTCCCGCCAAAATCGAGTTGTTCAAAAACAAGCTGAAATTTCGCGAGATGACCCGGCCGTTTTTTCCCGAGTTTTATTTTAAGGGAATCCAGTTCGAGGATTTGGAGACCGTTTGTTTGGACGAATTGCCTTTACCGTTTATCATCAAGCCCGCTGTAGGGTTTTTCAGCATGGGGGTGCACAAGGTCGCCAGCCATGAAGAATGGACGGCTGCGGTTGCGGCCATCAGGGCCGAGATCGACAGAACCCGCGGCCTGTATCCAGAGGAGGTTCTGGATGGCCGCTTGTTTATTATCGAAGAGTGCATCGACGGCGAGGAGTTTGCCGTGGACGCTTATTACGATTCGGACGGCAAGCCCGTGGTTTTGGGGATATTTCAACATGTGTTTTCTTCGGGATACGATGTTAGCGACCGGGTTTACATCACTTCGAAGGATATTATTGAAGAGAATCTCAGCGAATTTAGCGAACTTCTTGGCAAAATCGGTGATGTGGCGGGGGTGAGGAATTTCCCCGTGCATGTCGAGGTCAGACGAACCGAAGGGGGCCGGATTCTGCCCATCGAAGTAAATCCCATGCGTTTTGGCGGTTGGTGTACGACCGCGGATATGACCTTTCGGGCTTATGGCCTCAACCCTTACCAGTGTTATTTCTCCCAGCAAAGGCCCGATTGGCCTCGCCTTTTGCAGGGGAAAGCCGGCAAGCTGTTTGCCATTGTCGTGCTGGACAATGGGTCCGGCATCGAAGCGAAAGATATTAAATCCTTCGATTACGACAAGTTGCTGGCCCAGTTTGAGCGACCCCTCGAATTACGCAAGATCGATTATCACGAGTATCCGGTTTTCGGGTTTTTGTTCACCGAAACCCGCGCTGACAATTTCGTCGAGCTAGAACAGATTTTGCAATCGGATTTAAGACCATTTATAAAAACATGAGACTGGGAATCCTCAAGGGAACGAGGGTGGAAATTATAAATTCGTAAATTCGGGCGATAATTTTCGTTAAGAAGATCTGCTATCTGTTTTTAAATTTTAGGAAAGCTGTACTTTTTCTGTCAATTTTTTGTTTTGATCCGTTAAGTTCGACACCCTTCTTGTTTACCAAAAGTCCCTTTCCAAGAAACTGACGGTTTACTTTTCCGGGTTTTTCACCAACATCAGGCTGGCTGTTACGGGTAGATGATCCGAGCCGCAGGAGTCCTTCAAAGTTTCGGCGCTGATGGCGTAAAAATTTCGATTATAGAAAATGTGATCGATTCGTACCAGGGGCCAGGCCGGCAGGAATTCATTCCAGGCCTGCAGGTTGGCCGGATAGGAGAAGCCGAAGCCCCGACCGGCCTCCCAGTGGGCGTTGCGCAGGTTCTGGGAGAGCATTTTGTAGATCTGACTCTGGTCGGTGGTGTTGAAATCCCCGCAGAGAATGACCGGGCCCGCAGTGGTAAGAATATGTTCCTTCAGCAGGGTTGATAATCGCCGATGTCGGCGCGACCAATTGTCTCGCAGAGGATGCACATTGAAGACGGTTACCGCTCCAGCGGAAGTGTCGACCCGCACCACTTGTACCTTGGCCAGACTTCGGTCGGACATCAGCGGCGTTAGGGGATAGCGGCTGAGGACGGCCTGCATCGCTCGTGGCACATAGGCGATTTGCCATTGCGGAGCAGTCGCGTCCGATGGCTTCTCTAGTTCAAGGGATAATTCCTTGAGCTGCTCGCGGGAAATTTCCTGCAGCAGCAGGATGTCGGGATCTTTTTTGCGAATTAGGTTCGCAGTCGGCAGCAGAGAGGGGTTTTCCGACCAGACGTTAAAACTCATGACCTTGAGCGGCACCCCCGGCCCGGCAGGAGGGGCTTGCAATGGTAGAAAAAGCGGCAGGTAGCTGAAGCCTATGAGCAGAGCCGGCACGGCCAGAGTCGCCGCC
>CAZKQY010000312.1:0-5646 GCA_964555005.1 uncultured Syntrophotalea sp.
GGTATTTTTTGGTAGCGGGGGCAGGATTTGAACCTGCGACCTTCGGGTTATGAGCCCGACGAGCTACCGAACTGCTCCACCCCGCGTCATTGACGAGAACGTACACTACATCCTGTCGAATCGATTGTCAAGACTCTTTGCTGATCAACGTCGTTTTACCAGCGGTGCAGACGAAATACGGTCCGCCTTGAGTGAATTAACAACTTGATCGGCATCGGCCTTGCTGCTGAAAGGACCGGCATAGACCCGATACCAAACCCCCTTGGCACCGAGATCAGCGGCCTCGACAAAAGCAGCATAACCTTTGTTTTTCATGCGATCACGCAGACCATCAGCACCATCGCGTTGCTTGACCGAAGCCACCTGAACAAGGTAACTACCGCTGACAACCCCCACTGGCTTACTGACTACCGGTTTTGTGACAACGGGTAATGCCGGCGCAGCTATTGGCTTTGGCGTTACCACGACCTTAACAGGTTCCGTGGTCTTGACCGGCGCCTTACTGATGGGCTCTGGAGCGGGCTCGGAGTTTATCGGCTCCGGCGGCAAATTGATGCCACTGCCGAGGGCGTTCTGCTGACCTTCGGCAAGGGTATCATAAAAGGTCAACTGAGAATTTTGCATTTCGTCTGAAGTTGCCGGTGCAGCAGAATCGGTCTCTGTTTTCGGTTCGACAACTTCACCCTGAGTCGCTGCCAGTGGTTTCTGTATCGGTAGACGCTCCTCCGGCACCAAGCTCTGGTCGCCGCTTCTGCCGACCATCACCCCAAGAAAAAAACAAACCAAACCGACAACCAATAACATGGATAGAATAAACAGCGTCTGCTTTTTCTCCATGCGTCGCTGCGTGCGGGACACCACTTGTTGAGTCATGTTAAAACCTCCTGTCTACATTCTTTCCGGTGCGGAAACCCCAAGGAGCAAGAGGGCATTTTCAAGGACAATTCGTACCCCGTTAATAAGGTAAAGCCGGGCCCGGCTAGTTTCAATATCTTCAGTAAGGACCCGCCCCTTATTGTAATACGAATGGAAGCGGGCAGCGAGATCCTGCAGATAAAAAACAATACGATGTGGTTCGAAATGTTGCGCGGCCGCTTCGATAACCTCTCCGTAGCGGGAAAGTTGCTTGACCAGTGCAAGTTCATCTTCCAAGGTCAGTTGGCTAAAGTCAACTTCGCCGACAGCAGGTAAGGTTATCCCGGCTTCGGCGGCATTACGATTGATACTACAGACTCGTGCATGGGCATACTGGACATAGTATACCGGATTTTCGTTGCTCTGTTTCTTGGCCAACTCAAGATCAAAGTCAAGCTGACTGTCGGAACGGCGGGACAAAAAGAAAAACCGGCAGGCATCCTTGCCAACTTCATCGATAACCTGACGCAGGGTAACGAATTCTCCGGAGCGGGTACTCATGGCCACCGGTTTACCATCCCGCAAAAGATTAACCAATTGAACTAGAATGCACTGCAGGTCGTCGGTATCCCTTCCCAGACCAGCCAGAACTGCTTTCATACGCGGTACATAGCCATGATGATCTGCGCCCCAAACATCAATCACCAAATCGAATCCACGGTCGTACTTTTCTTTATGATAAGCAACATCCGAAGCAAAATAAGTAGAAACGCCATTAGAACGAACCAGAACCCGGTCCTTGTCATCACCGAAATCGGTGGTTTTGAACCAAAGAGCACCATCCAATTCGTAAGTTAGTCCGCGCTCCTTAAGAAGAGCGATACCACGCTCGACTTCACCTCGATCATAGAGGCTCTGTTCGCTATACCAGTTATCGAAGTGAATGCCAAAATCCGCTAAATCCGCATCAATACCGACACGAATTCGTCCACCGCCATACGCACCAATCTGCTCTATGGCTTCTTCCTCGGAGAGTTCCAATAAAGCAGGACCCTTACTCTCCAAAACCTCTTTAGCAATATCTCGAATGTAATCGCCCTGATAACAGTTGTCAGGAAACTCGACGGATTCGCCAAGTAATTCGCGATACCGCAACAACAGGGAACGGCCAAGGGTCTGCATCTGGTTTCCGGCATCGTTGAGATAATATTCGCGTTGCACCTTGTAACCGGCGGCATTCAGAACTGCCGCCACAGCATCTCCGGTGGCAGCGCCCCGACCATGACCAATATGCAAAGGACCGGTGGGATTGGCGCTGACAAATTCTACCTGAACTTTTTTCCCTTTACCTAAATTGCTTCGGCCATATTCAGCACTACAGCGATGCACCTCATTGAGAGTTTCAAACCAGTAGCCGGAGGCGAGAAAAAAGTTAATAAACCCGGGACCGGCGATCTCTACCCTTCCCCACTCGGCAGCGCTTTCTTCAAGAACGCTGACAAGTGCTTCGGCAACTTTGCGCGGGGCCATTTTTTCCCCTCGCGCCAACACCATAGCGAGGTTGGTAGAAAAATCACCGTGCTCAGAACGAGCCGGTACCTCAAGAGCAATCTCGGGCAGTTGGGCCGATTTCAAGGTGCCTCGCTCGTAACAGACCTGTAGAGCATTGCATATATGTTGCTTCAAACGTTGATTCATGGACACATCTTTCTGTTCTGGCTATCTGTTCAGGGAATACCCTTTTCCGGGTCAAAAAAAACAGGCCGAAACCTGCTAGAAGACAAAGCAGTGTATGTTAGCCTCAGGCTGTTGCAACTGTCAAGAACCGCTGCAGAAAGAAACAAAAAAGCCCCGGCAATTGCCGGGGCCTCAAAGCAATAAAACACAACTTAACGAGATACCAATGTCTCGGGATCTGCGGCATCCTTTTCGCTGCCTTGAGCAAACTGGTAGACCAGTTCATCCTCTTTAACCATACCCAGATCCCGGCGGGCAATGACCTCGATATACCCGCGGTCCGAACGCAACGCCTCGATTTCATCTTTTAATTGCAGAATAACCGCTTCCTGCTTCTGCACAGCGACTTCCAGGGCAGCATGATGACGGCGAGCCTGCAAGGTCCTCAAAACTCCTTTTTGGCCAAACAGAGCAAAACCGAGAATAATCAATATCAACAGAACAGGCACTAATGGCCACCGCCAACCTGTGCTAGATTGTTGATTTTTTTGCTCATCACTCATCGACAAAGCCCTCATAAACCGCTTATTAAATCTTGCGCATTGTAACATTGCAGCGGTATGGCCTAAAAGCACAAACTGTTATTTTAGAACAATTCGATCACTGATTTTCCGCAGGGTGCTTTGACCGAGGCCTTTTACCTTTAATAAATCTTTCATGGTTTCAAAGGGACCTTTAGCCGTACGATAGTCAATAATCCGTTGGGCAGTTACCTTCCCGATACCGGGCAGGGTCTGTAATTCTTTGGCTGATGCGGCATTGACATTAACCATAGCTGTCACCGTCTGAGCGGTTGACGCTTGAGCGCTTGCAGCATAGGCAACTGACATCCAGGGAACAGCAAACAACAAACTAAGTATCATTGCCAAACAACAGAACATTTTCTTCATGTGACCTCCGGTTTTCGTTAACCAAAAGTTGGCAGAAACACTAACCTTACGACATTCCACTTCAAGCAAGATTAGCCACGGTGAATGTTTGCCAACACTAATTAACACAAAGCCACCCTGAGGTCAAATATTTTTGTTTTTTCTAACAGAGCACAAACTCTTTTACTTGCCAAATATTTCAAAAATGCCGATTGCAAAAAAAAAACACCGGTTTCAGCGTAAATCCGCCCCGTCATCAAAGAGGCTTACGATGGCTGCCGGGATGAGCGGTACGACCAAGACCAGCCAGGGCGAAGTTAACCATTATCTCCTGGTCGCCGTCGCGATTACGATAGTCCACATAAAAACTCCAACATTGAGCTCGATACTCGAGGCTAACAAGATTTTCGAGATTTACCCCCCCTTGCAACGACTGGCGATTTTCAAAACTGAGGTAAAAAGGTTTAAGTAGTGCCAAATCAAGCTTAGCAGCGAGATATTCTTGAGCGTCCTTGTTGTAACGATAACGTAAAGAAATGGCATTACCTTTTTGGTCTTCAAGGCCGGTATCAGCATTGAAAGTCAAAAAATTATCCGAACCACTGGTATCGTAGCGAGTATCGATGTCGATATAATTCCAACGAGTCGGTCGCAGGATCAATTCAATCCGCAAATCAGAAAAGGGCCGATCCTGCTCCTGAGGTGCCAAGGGATGTCGTGCAGATTCCTCAACATCAAATTCCTGCGCCAGACGCAGATAGAGAAGTTCACGATAATCGATCTGGCCAGTCGCCCCTTGGCTGCGGGTCACCAAACGGTTAATCAAACCGTAACTGATGGTGTTGCGGCCGAAAAGATAATCTTCGGCCTCAAATTGGGGCAGATCAGACTGGTCTTCAAAAGGTCGATACTGATAAAGGATTTCCGGCTGCATTATATGCTGAATTTTATCCACGTTCTTGCCGTCGAACAGATATACACGGGCCAAGCGCGAACTGAGCCGGGTCGAAAAATCGACCAGGCCATGGTCCTCTTCACCCTCTGTACTGGTATAGAGACGCTCACGGTAGCCAAGCTCGGAAGACACGTCAACGACCCCTCCGAGTCGAAAAACACCGGCCAGGGCCGGCCGCATGCTTAACCGAGTCCCCTTGAGCCCATCCTTGCGCCACAGGTGAACGGCACTTGTATCGAGATCAAAATAAAAGGGGCTGTCCCACAGACGGCGCTTGACCATGGCGAACCGAAGTTCCGGCAGGCGCTGCAGGGTTTCATCGTTACTCTGCTCAAGATCTTTTGTGTATTTGAACTGGCCTGTCAGATTGTTTTTTCCCCAATTGCGACTAGCAGCAATTATCGATTCGGCCTTATCCTTATTGTATTCGCCAGCCGCTTCGCCAAAATCGGAAAAAAAATCACGATTACTGACAAAATCAACATCGGCGATCAAACGGACCTCCCCCGGAAGGGTTCCGTGATGTCGCCAATCAAAGGCGAACCGATCATCGGTGCCACTAAAACCACTAACGTGATAGCCTTTCAAAGCTCCTTCGTTATCATGACCAAAAAAATACCGGTATTCCACCCCCTTGCCCAGACCGAGTCTAGACAGGTAATCGAGGTAAAGGGTGGCATCCTGATTGCGGGAAATCACCTGGTAATAACTCATAAAGAGCTGCGCGCCGCGCTTGTCGGAATAGCCGACACTAGGTATCAGTAAACCTGACTGCCGTTCAGTCTGGACCGGATAACCAATAATCGGCAGGTACAGAACGGGAACATCATAGATATGAAACTTGACGTGCTTTGCCCAGGCAAAACCACCCAGAGTGACATCGAGTTCCCGCGCGGTAAACTTCCAGGAAGGATTCGGGCCGTCACAACTGGTGAAGGTGCCGTTCTCTACTCGATAACTGCGCTCTGCGGTCTTGGAAATGAAACTGCCATCAATATAAAATTTCGGTTCATGAACCAGAATACGGCCGTTGACAACCTGACCGAGACCACTGGCGAGATTGAGGTGCATTTCATCCCCGAACAATTCACCGTCGGGGTCGCTGAAATGTACATTGCCAAAGGCTTCAGCCTCGCTGGTATCATCCTTCCAGCGTACCCGATCCGCCCGTAGCTCCTGCTCTCCTTGACGCATTACAACCTCGCGCTCAGCAAGATAAGTAGCGGAAGA
>CAZKQY010000313.1:0-6679 GCA_964555005.1 uncultured Syntrophotalea sp.
ATAATGGCAAAAATGGCGGCAAAAGTAACCAGACCTTAACAAAACAGACCTTTAAGAGGAACTGGAGTATTTTGTTTTAAATGTGCTGGTGGATCGGGGATAAATTACTTGTTGTTGGACAATTGAGGAACTATGATTAAACTCCTGAGAGTCTTCCTGACAAGACCTCTGAAAAAAACAATGGCGGCACATCCAACTCAGGAGGTTTTTCCTTCGCCGCCGTCTGACAGAGGATCAACGCCATGAGTCATACCTTCGAAAACTTTCCGGTTCTTCTGGTTGATGACGAACCAAACATCCTCTTCAGCTGTAGGACCATGTTGCGCAGCGCCGGCATCCAAACGGTGAAAACCCTGGAGGATAGCCGCCAAGTGCTACCCCTGCTGACCACACACCGCTTCGGAGTCATCGTTCTCGATCTGTTCATGCCTCACATTTCTGGTCAGGAACTACTGATCGAAATCTGCCAAAAATATCCCCACAACCCTGTTATCATCATGACGGCTGCCGACAAGCTGGAGTTGGCTGTCGAATGCATGAAAACAGGGGCGCACGACTATCTGGTCAAACCCGTTGACAAGACCCGCTTTATCACCAGTGTGCAAAGAACCTTGGAACTCTGCACCCTGCGCAAGGAAGTCCATCTTTTAAAGGAACAACTACTCACCGGCAACCTGGAACATCCGAAAGCCTTCGCTCCGATTATCTCCTGCAGCAAAAAGATGTCAACGCTCTTCGGCTATGCGGAAATCATGGCCCGTTCCCGGCAACCGCTTCTCATTACCGGCGAGACCGGAGTCGGCAAAGAACTGTTCGCCAAAGCAATTCACCAAATCAGTGGCCTGAAAGGCGACCTGGTGAGTATCAATGTCGCCGGCCTGGATGACAATCTCTTTTCCGATACGCTTTTCGGCCACGAACGGGGTTCGTTTACCGGTGCCGAACGGCAGCGGGCCGGACTCATTGCCAAGGCAAGCGGCGGAACCTTGTTTCTGAACGAAATCGGCGATCTCAAAGAAGCCTCGCAGGTCAAACTCTTGCGCCTGCTTCAGGAACAGGAATACTACCCCATCGGCTCTGACGTACCCCGCAAAAGCGATGCTCGAATTTTGGTGGCCACCAACAAAGACCTGCAGCAGATGATGGCCAAGGAACTATTTCGCAGCGACCTCTATTATCGCCTGTTCGCCCACCATATTTATATCCCGCCATTACGGGAACGGAGCGGAGATATCCCTTTTCTACTCAATCACTTCCTTGAACAGGCAGCCAGGGAATTTCACAAGAAAAGACCGGGCACCAATCCGGAACTACCCCGGCTCCTGGGCAGCTATCCGTTTCCCGGCAACGTTCGGGAGCTACAGGCCATGGTGTATGACGCCGTAGCCCGTCACCAGTCCGGTGTACTATCCATGGACAGCTTCAAAAACGTCATGTCCCACGAACAGCCCCTTCCATCCCACCCCACAGACCAGAACAGGCCCGACGCCGAGCGGCTGCGCAGCCTCTTGGGGCACTTCCCGACCTTGAAAGAAATCAACGAATTTCTGGTATCTGCCGCCATGGACCTGGCTAAAGGAAACCAGGGAATCGCCTCCTCAATGCTTGGTATTTCCCGACAAGCCCTTAACCAACGCCTCAAACGTCATTCAAAAACAAATAAGACCTGAGCTTGGCCACTGACATAACCGGGAGATTGCCCTCCGAACATCCACCCTTCCATACGAAACCGAGATCAATCTTCCTTGCGTACCCGTCAAGCCTTGTTGCACCCCACCAATAAACTGTTCTAATTTCTTTACATTACCCCCAAAACCTCTGCAACAAACACATCTTATCGCTAACTCACTTCAATCCGAGAACCCTTATCTCTGGCGCCACCAAGACCTTTCTAAACACCCTGCGACAACAATGTTGCACCCATCCAAGCGGTCCAAACATCAACCCAATCAACCTAACCAACTAATTTAAAACACTTTTCTATAAAACTTTTTTCCGGCACGGTACCTGCTTTTACCTGGAGTGGGTTCCGCCCCCAAGCAAGGTGGGGAGGGATGATCCAGATATTGGGAGCACCCAGGTGCATGAACCAGGATCTCATAGTATGCCGGGCCTTTAGTCCCGCCCGGCACCACCTCAAACCCAGAAAGGGAGAGTTATTATGGCAGCGTTGGCAGAAATGGTTTATGGCTTCTACATGCCCACCGTCAGTCTGCTCGGTAACGGTTCGGTCAAACAAGTCGGTGCGCAGGCCAAGGGTCTCGGCGGTAAAAAGGCCCTGATCGTAACCGATGCCGGTCTGGCCAAACTCGGCATGGCCGACCAGATCAAAGGCTATCTTGAAGAAGCCGGCCTTGAAGTGGTTATCTTCGACGGTGCCGAACCGAACCCGACCGATGTCAACGTACGTGACTGCCTCAAGGTCTGGCAGGCTAACGGCTGCGACATGCTGGTCACCTTCGGCGGCGGCAGCTCCCACGACTGCGGCAAAGGCATGGCCATCATGGCCACCAGCGGCGGCGACATTCGCGATTGGGCCGGCGTTGATACCCTGCAGGCCGACCTGCCCCCATATATCGCCATTAACACCACCGCCGGCACCGGCAGCGAGGTAACCCGCTTTGCGGTCGTGACCAATACCGACACCAAGGTCAAGATGGTGTACTGCGATTCCCGCCTCACCGCCAACGTAGCCATCAACGACCCGGCTCTAATGATCGGCCTACCGTCGGCAATGACCGCCGCTACCGGCATGGACGCCCTGACTCATGCGGTGGAAGCCTACGTCACCACCATGTTAAACAACCCCATCACCGACTGTCTGGCCCTACAAGCCATTACTCTGGTCGGCAAGTGGCTGCGCAAAGCGGTCGCCAACGGCAACGACATGGAAGCCCGCGACGCCATGGCCTATGCCGAATATCTGGCCGGCATAGCCTTCAACAGTGCCGGTCTCGGCATCGTTCACTCCATGGCCCACCAACCAGGCAGCCTGCTGGGAAAACCGCACGGCCTGTGCAACGCCATCTGCCTGCCAACAGTGTGCGAATTCAACCTGATGGCCAATTTGGAAAAATACGCCAAAGTGGCTGCCGCGCTTGGTGAAAATATCGCCGGTCTCAGCGACCTGGAAGCAGCGGAAAAGGCCGTCGCCGCCATGCGCCGCCTATCGAAAGACATCGGCATTCCCGCCGGTCTCGGCGATATCGGCGTCACCGAAAAGGATATTCCAGTTATGGCCGAAAACGCCATGAAAGACGTCTGCACCCTGTTCAACCCGCGCACTGTCAAGGTCGAGGACATCATCGCCCTGTACAAAAAAGTGATGTAGAGACCCGGACACCCATCAGGGCCTCCCGCTTTCAGGCTTAGCAGAGCGTGCCTGAAACGGTCCAGACTCGACAGATTTAGTTCTGATTTTAAATTAAAGGAGAAATAATCCATGCGAGCATTAGCAGAACAAACCTTTATGTTCAATATCCCTTCGGTCAACCTGCTAGGCGTAGGCGCCGCTAAACAAGCTGGCGAACAAGCAAAGAAACTGGGCGGCAAAAAAGCATTGCTGGTGACCGACAAGGGCCTGGTCAAGCTCGGCGTGGCTGCGGACATCCAGGCCAACTTGGAAACTGCCGGTCTGCAGGTAGTGTTGTTCGACGGCGCCGAACCGAACCCGACCGACAAGAATGTCGAAGCCGGGCTTAAGGTTTATCAGGACAACGGCTGCGACCTGATCGTGTCCCTGGGTGGCGGAAGCTCCCACGACTGCGCTAAAGCCCTCGGCGTAGTAGCCACTAACGGCGGCTCAATCCGTGATTACGAAGGCCTGTTCAAAATCACCAAGCCGTGCCCACCCAAAATAGCCATCAACACCACCGCCGGAACCGGCAGCGAAATGACCTTTTTCTGCGTCATCACCAATACCGATACGCACGTCAAAATGCCCATCGCCGGCCCACAGGTCACCCCGACAGTGGCCATCAACGATCCACTGCTGATGGTCGGCCTGCCGCCGGCCCTCACCGCCGCCACCGGGATGGACGCCCTGACCCACGCTATAGAAGCCTACGTATCAATCATCGCTAACCCGATCACCGATGCCTGCGCTCTGCAGGCCATCGAATTGATCGGCAAGTATCTGCGCAAAGCCGTAGCCAACGGTCAGGATCTCGAATCCAGGGATCGCATGGCGTATGCTGAATTCCTGGCGGGCATGGCCTTCAATAATGCCAGCGTAGGCTGTGTACACTCCATGGCTCACCAGCTGGGTGGTTACTACAACCTGCCGCACGGGGTGTGCAACGCGATACTCTTGCCGGTAGTTGAGCAGTACAATCTCATCGCTTGTCCGGAACGATTCCGGGACATCGCCATCGCCATGGGTGAAAACGTGGAAGGTCTGTCTGACATGGACGCAGCCGAAAAGGCCATCAAATGTATGCGCAGACTCTCGGCCGATGTCGGCATCCCGGCCGGCATTGGTGGACTGGGCGTTAAAGAAAGTGACTTCCCGGTGTTAGCAGAGAATGCCTTTAAGGATATTTGTACCCTGACCAATCCCCGCTTAATCAACGTTGAGAAGATCGCCGCTCTCTACCAAGCAGCTATGTAATATTGCGTCAGTCCGGGGAGGCGCCCGTCGTCCCCCCGGACCCAGCATGCTATTTCAGCGGTTTCCACCATGAGGAAACTCCTTTGGAGGCAGGGATATGAAAAATATTTTGCTTATCAGCGTTCTTTTGAGCAGTTTTCTGTTACCCGACCTGACACGCGCCGCCGACCCGCGC
Source organism: uncultured Syntrophotalea sp. (assembly GCA_964555005.1). Lineage (GTDB taxonomy): Bacteria > Desulfobacterota > Desulfuromonadia > Desulfuromonadales > Syntrophotaleaceae > Syntrophotalea_A. The sequence goes on from CAZKQY010000313.1 coordinate 4,785, forward strand.
GACTACATTCCCCTTCCGGCAGGATCAATGCTGTTCTGCACCTACCTGCAGCACATTACCGGCCACCGCCTCAAAGCCGATGACAAGGTCATTTCCAGCGATTTCAATATCAGCCAGAATATTGCCATTTTTCGTCCAGTCTATTATACTGACCTTGGCCCGTTCGTGGTCGATCCGCAAGCCCTGATCATTGTCGGTGAGGCCAGCCTGGATGGGGATTTGATCAACAATAAATCAAGTTCCGGAATTTCCGACCCGGTCTTGCTCATGACCACCTGGTTCATCAACAACCCGGAGCAGAAACTGTGGTTTGGCTGGACACCCTATCTCACGCTGCCTATCGGCGAATACTCGAAAAAGCGCGCCCTTAACCTCGGCACCAATCGCTGGGCTCTCAAAAACGAGCTTGGCCTGGTCAAGGGGTTTGGTCCCCTCTATATCGACCTGATCGGCAACGTCACGATGTTCGGCGATAACGACGATTACTGGACCGGCACAGAAGATGTCACCAAGAAACAGGAGTTGCTCTACGGCGCCGAGGTACACCTGAGCTACGACTTCAGCAAACGTTGGTTTCTGGGTCTGAGCTACTTCTACAGCGGCGGGGGCGAAACGGAAATTGACAGCATCGACCAAAATGACTCTCAGAACAATCACGCCCTGATGTTTACCTCTTCTGTCCTCATTGGTGACAACTATCAACTGCTGCTGCAATACCGGGATGATTTTTCCGTAGAGAGCGGTATTGAAACTAAATCGATCCAAGCTCGGTTTGCCTACTTTTTCTGATGCCAGCAGCAAGAGGCTGAAAAACAAAAGACACGCTCTGGCACCCTTAAAATTTTTGTGGACGACATGCCCTACAGACAGACATGACGTCATGTCATAAGCACAGACCAAACCTACCACCGATATTATGTTGCACCGCGGCCCCTTCCGAAAATGGAAGGGGCTTTTTTTATTAAACGGCAACCGCCGGACAAACCAATATCAGGACACGACCATACACAGCGGCCTGATTCATCGCTGCGGAAAAACCCGCTCTGGATCACGGAAATACTCCCGGGTCTTACGCCACACCAGAGAACTGAGGAAAAGCAAGCCGACCAGATTGGGCCAGACCATGAGGGCATTGAAAACATCCGAAATGGTCCACACCAGCTCCAGCTGAATCGCTGCTCCAACCGGCAACAGCAGACAAAACAAGATTCGGTAGGGAAGAATCAGCTTCGGTCCAAAGAGATATTCCACCGTACGATCCCCATAGTAGGACCAGCTGATCGCCGTGGAAAAGGCAAAAAAGGCAATGCCGATAGCGACGATATAACCTCCCTTGCCCGGCATGCCGATATTAAAGGCGCTGGCGGTAAGATCGGCGCCACTCAGGCCGCTTCGGTAGGACCCGGTGAGGATGATCACCAGGGCCGTCATGATGCAAATGGCAAGGATATCGATAAAGGGACCGAGCATCGCCACCAGGCCCTCACGCACCGGCTCCTCGGTCTGCGCAGCACCGTGGGCGATGGGAGCGCTGCCGAGCGACACCAAAACGGATCGCCTGGGCCACGGCCGCTCCGGCAAAACCTCCGGTCGCCGCACTACCGTTAAAAGCGCTATGAAAAATCTAGCCAAAAGCGTCGGGCAACAGCGTGTAGTTGCGACCGATCACCAGCAGAGCCCCTAACACAAAAAAAACCGCCATGCAGGGGACCAGCTTGCTGGCCACCCGGCCAATACGCTTGATGCCGCCGACGATGACGGCAAAGACCAGGGCGGCGATAACCAGACCGGTCACCAGCTTGGGAACCCCGAAATAGCTCAGCAGGGGCTCGGCCACCGAATTGGCCTGGGCCATGTTGCCAATACCGAAGGAGGCGATCATGGCGAAGAAGGCA
>CAZKQY010000314.1:0-10754 GCA_964555005.1 uncultured Syntrophotalea sp.
GTAGGCCTCGTCATGATGGCCCACGTAACACAAAAGCAAGCTTACGTCGGTCTTGTGGACGATAATCCGCAGGTCGCCGCTGACCCGAACCGACCAGAAGTGCTTATCCTTTGCCTTGTCGAGCTTGTGGAATTTCATGCCCGGGCTGGCCGGGTCCATTTGCAGATCAAAGGCCACGGTTTTTGCGGCTTTCTGCTCATCGCCTGTAAGTTTGGAAAGGCTATCGGTAAAGGTATCTGCAATGAGGAATTTCATCAATGCTCCACCATTACCGGCACAGCGATTTGGTTGGCTATTGCAGTGTAAAGGTCGACGTCAATCTCTGGTGCGCGAAGGGAGACGATCAAAGTGTAACGAACCGCCTTGTCATAACGCTCAAGACGAAGCCGTGTTTTCCACCAGCCAAGTGCCGGATAGACTGCCAGAGTGCCTCGACTCGCCAAATCGGCTGCGCTGCCCCGCCAGATGTCGGAATGCAGGGAACCCTTATGGCGGTTTTGTTTGCCGATCGACCACCCAAGATCGTCACTACTGGTGCGCGTTCCCTCTTCCTCGTCCCGTGCCGCCGCGTTGATTCGCGACCGAAAATCGTCTTCCGACTCGTAGGGGCGTTTGACATCAAAACGCAACCCATGGGACTCATAGCGGTATCGTGAACGGAAGCCTCTTTCCGAGGGGTTGGGTTCGATGAAATAGGACAGTGTGACCCGCATCTCCACCGGAGTTCCGCCAAGCGATTCAAGCTCTGTCAGCGGCCAAGGAAATCGATGTAGATTCATATCTCTCAAGGTTGGCTGATTGTTGCCCTCACGGTGGAAAGGATGAAGATGCGCTTCCTCAAGCATGGTGAGAGAGTTTGAAACGCTCCACAAGGCATGCTCCAGATTTGGCACTCCGAAGCCGCAATGACGAACGAGTCGGGCGTAATCACTCTTTGACGGCCGGGGGGGAAGAAAAAACCTCTTCATGGTATCCGTCCATTCCGCCGAGTGAACGATCAAACCGCGAATGGATTCGGACCAGAGGGTAGGATAAACTGTCATCAACTGTGCTGCCATACGAGCGGCAAGCGCCATCGCCGCGCTGGTGGCGTTGGCCGTTGTAAACAACCGCTCACCGGGCAGGTGATGCAGGGTCAGAAGGCTCAAGCTGCGCAACCAGACCGCTCCAAGGGAATCCTGCGCGGCGTTGCCGCCCTCAAACAACACGTCCGGTTTCAACGGCCAATGCGATTGCCAGGTGGCTGAGGTCGTGCTGAAGGGACTTAATCCTCCAGCCGGTGCAATAGGCTGATACGCGCCGGCATCCGGCTCGGTTATATTGACCAGATCAGTATAGGCGCCGACGGTCAGGGCATTCCAGGCTTGAGCGGGATCGTGAATACCGTCGGTGCTGTTGCTATTGGGATATTGTGCCCAGGCATCCGGATCATTGGAATTGCCGGCGGAAACCACCAACAAACGAGGGGTAGCTCCATCTCCATCCACGTCCGCGGCCAAACGATCCACTACAGCCGACCATGCCGAAGGCCGCCCCCGGTCCCGGTTGTCCCTGGCGGTCACTGCCATGCCAAAGACACGCCGGCGATAGGGATCAGTAATCTCCGGGCGAGCGACTGCCTCCGTCGTCAGATAGCCGTGGTGACGGGAATCGCCAATATTTCCGCCATCGGCCGGCAACAATTTTACCGATTCCAGACGATGTCCAATTTCGATGTATTCGACGGAAGCAAGAGCATTCGTCAGATCCCCGGCCAGGGCAAGACCCGCCATAGCGGTGCCGTGGCCTTCAGCGTCATCTGTCCCCCATGCGGGTTCCACCGTGTGCAGATCCGAATCGGCAAGTGCCGGCGCAATCAGCGGATGACCGTTGTTGACCCCAGTATCAAGCAGACAGACGTAAGGCACAGGAGCATCTTTATCGGAGAATCGGCAACGGGCAAGCAGTTCGTCCAGCCGAGCGGGCTGCTCTTCCAGCGACAAGGAATCAAAAAACTCAGCTGTTTCCTTCCCCCGTCGGAGTTCGGCGATGCTGTTCAGCATCATCATGGAGCTACGCATCGCCGCAGCAGAGGTGCGGACCAGCAATACCGAGCGCTCCGGGAACTCCACTACACCCGGTGCAACCTGGAAGTTCAGAAACTCGGACAATCTCTGAAAATTGGCTATCGTGACGGAACGATCGGCGCGTATCGGAAGCCAGACCTCCCACCAGAAGACTTCATCATCCGTCGCCGGAAAAACCTCTGGATCATCCGTCCAAAGGGCGTGTAAACTGGCGGCGCGAATGCTCTGAATAGTATTGACGAGGGTCTTATGATCACGAGCCCGGCCCGTGCGGTCCCGTTTTTCATTGATATAATCTCGAATCAGATTTTCAAAATGCCCCAGCTTCCCATCCGGCACAAAAACGGTCGCATAGGCCCTCTGCTCTTCGTGCCGCACATTGAACAACTCAATTCCTTGGTTCTCCCGCGCCAGGCTTTCAAAAGCCAACTCGATGTCCGGGAAGCTCTCGAACTCCACCTGTAACCCGAAACCGCCCTCAAACCCACCATCCTCTTGAGTTCTGCGGGCAGCTTCCAGCACAGGCTCTAACTCCGCGATCTGACCGAGCAGCGCCGTACCGTGGCGACGGCGGTCCCGTGCAGGAATCGGCACCTGTTTAATGCTCACTCTCGGCTGTCTGAACCGCTCAGCTTGAGCAATACCTTCCAGAATAAAGTGACGTTTCTTTCGCTGGGTTTGATCCGCCATGCAGAGAAGACACCTCCTCGTTATGATTTTTTGTTCAGTTTGCCTGCAACGCCCTGTCGCTCGACCAACATCTTGCCAATATCGGCCTCGGTGACGAGTTCGCGATCAAGGATCAACGCTTCTTTAAGAACCTCTTCGGCCGCCCGGGCAATTTCCGCATAGCTTAATCCGCAGGCGGATTCGGCCAGCCGTTTCCAGGAGACACCTTTGGCGGAAAAATGGAACAGTCTTGCTCGCAGCAAAGCAGCGATCTGCGCTTCCGCAGGCAGTTCATAAAGGAGAACGTCGTCGAAGCGGCGAAATAACGCTGAATCAAGAATATCCGGGTGATTAGTGGCGGCAACAATCAGGCTATGGGACTGATCCTGCTCGATCATTTGCAAGAAGCTGTTCAACACGCGCCTAATCTCGCCGACATCATTTGTCAGACCTCTCTGGGAACCGATGGCGTCAAACTCATCGAAAAAGTAGATGCCGCGGGTTTGTCCTGTTGCCTCAAAAATTTGCCGCAACTTGGCTGCCGTCTCGCCCATAAACTTTGTGAGTAGCCCGTCCAGGCGAACCTGGAACAGCGGAATACCTAACTCTCCTGCCAGAACAGAGGCCGTTAACGTCTTGCCAGTGCCCGGTGACCCCACCAGCAGCAGCTTGCGCCGCGGGGAGAGGCCATGCGCCAGTATCCTGGCAGCATGTCGTTGTTCACGGATGACACGCTGAATCTGTTGCTCCAAGGTATCATTCAACACCATATCTCCCAGCCGTGATTTGGGATAGGAAACAGACAGCAACCCCACCAGCTCGCCACGGGGGCGGCTGATCGGAGTGGGCTGGCCTGTACCTTGACGGCGTTTGGCCTCGTCGATCAAACTGCGCATTTCTTCGGCTAACTTGCCATGCCCCACCTTAGCTTCGTGAGCAGCAAGCTGCATAGCGACTGAAAAAAATAGCTGATCATTGCCTTCAAGGTGTGACTTAAGCAGCGCCTTCAAATGGTCTGCACTTGCCATCTTTGAACCTCCTTTTTTAATTACGCCCCATTATACCCTAAAAACCTTCATAACTTCATCACCTAAATGATTGATCACTTTCACGGCAATTCGGCCTGACTTTGGTTTGTCGAAGTGGCGCGAAATATCGCTGTTCAGGGTCGCCCAGGCTTCTTCGTTTATCTCGGCCTTCAGAGTGTTCTTCAGCGCGCTATAGGGGTCGCCTGCGCCGAGGAAGTAGGCATGACGGACGAAGAAGCTCTCTTCGTTGTAATCGGTGTCGATGAACCAGCAGGCGATGCCCTCGGGGCCGTCGCTGCGGACTTCACCGGTCTGGGGATGGAAGACGTCCACACCATTCACCTTTACCCGTATCCTGCCGTCTTCAGCCGGCAGGATGTCTATGTCAGGCTCGCCGAAGATGACGAAAAGATTACCCTTGCCGGTGTTCTTGAGATCCTCGGCCATGTGGAGGTCGGCGTTCATCCGTGCTTTGAGCACGGGAATGCGACCAAGGTTCCTAAAATCTGTGGCGTGGGCCTCGTAGTTGAAAGCGCAGGCGATCAATACGTCGAAATCGGCATCGCCGGCCTCGCGGGCGGCGGCCACCAGATCGGGTCGGGTGACAGTGCCGAATTCCGGACCGATAAAGATAGCAGCGCGCTTTTCGGCGCCCGATTCATCGCTGCCTTCAACGTATCGGCCTTCGGCGCAAATAAAGTAGCCCGGCCAGGGCATGAGCGCGGTAAAGGTGATCCGGTCTTCCCTGTGCGCTTGCTGGACTCCGGCAGTCTTGAGGTTCTCAAGGATCATCTGGGGGAAGGTCTGCTTGGCTCCGTATTCGAAATTTTTTTCCTTCAGGGTATCGATCAATTCATCATTCTCATCCACGCCCAGCACGCGGTGGGGGCTGAGGCTTTCCACGGTAAAGGGACCGGCCACGCGTACGATTTTTTTATTTTCATAAGGCCTGTCATAGAGGTATTCAAAGTCGGCCTTGGCGGAGATTGAGGCGTCGATCTCCTTCTGCCGGGCAATGCGGGCCTGCCACCAGTCAGTGTGCAGCTTTTTGCCGGTGTCCGCCCAGTTGGCGTCAGCTTCGCGCGGAATCTCCCACTCCTGCCAGTGAGTGCCAAGCTCAATGTTCAGCGACTCGCGCAATGGCTCAAGCTTCGCCTGCCAGGTGTCCCAAATGACATCAATCTCCGCGTTGTTGGCGATGGATTTGAGCGTGATGTGCGGCACGCGCTCATAGACGAAGCCGTGGCGGATATTGCCATATACCGGTTGCGAACTCGGCACCGTGCGGGCGACTTCTGCTTCTTTAAGTTGCCCGTCTCGGCTGTCGGCCAGGAGGTAGTACGGATAGCGCGCGCCCATGATACGGGCGCGGGCCAGGGCCAATGCCACGCGCGAGGTGTCAATCGTAATCCAGCGCCGCCCCCACTGCTCGGCAACATAGGCTGTGGTCCCGGACCCGCAGGTCGGGTCAAGAACAAGGTCGCCGGGGTCGGTGGTCATAAGCATGCAGCGCTGTATTATTAGCTCTGATGTCTGTACAATGTATGATTTGTCAATTTCAGGCCCTGTATCTGTCCATGTTTCTGAGAACTCTGATACCTGATAGTCAGCATGAAAATATCTACTACTAAGAGCGGTTTTATCAGCCTGAATTCGATCTGCTTTGAGAAGCCTTTCAAATCCCGCAGCCGAGTGCCGCCAGCTTCGATTACTTGGTATTTTCCATTGCTTACCAAATGCACTTCTCTCAGCATGGTCTCCCGCATTCATTGAATGTAGAGGGAGTTTTCGATAGGCTTGTGCACTTTCAGGAATAAGAGTTGGATCTTGCTTTTCATTCTTGTTCATTGAACGGGTTGATAAATCTTCGAAGAGTAATTGGTTATACATGGTGGTTTCGACTTCTCTGCGAGTGGTCAATCTTCGAAACTTAATATCATCAGAATTTTTGGAGTACCAAAGCAAATAATCACTTGACCTTTTTAACGAATTGCCTCGAGTTGTCCCACTATTGGTTCGGCAATTTATTTGGTTGACAAAGTTCTCTTCCCCAAACACCTCATCCATCAATGCCCGCACCCGATGCACATTCTCATCCCCGATCTGCACAAAGATAGACCCCGAATCAGTCAGTAAATCGCGGGCGACCGTGAGGCGATCCCGCAGATAGGTCAGGTATGAGTGAATCCCATCCCGCCAGGTATCGCGGAAGGCTTTGACCTGCTCCGGTTCGCGCGTGATGTGGTCGGTTTTGCCGTCCGTCACGGTGCGGCTGGTAGTGGACCACTGGAAGTTGCTGTTGAACTTGATGCCATAAGGCGGGTCAATATAAATGCACTGTACCTTACCTCGCAGCCCTTCACGCTCAGCAAGGCTGGCCATTACCTGGAGGGAGTCCCCGAGGATCATGCGATTCGACCAGTTCTGCTCGTGCTGGTAGAACTCGGTCTTGTCCACGCCGTCCGGCATGCCGTTGAAGTCGGCGAAGAGGTCGATCTGGTGGCCGGACTCTTGCGCTTTGCTTTCGGCAGTTTGCCGCAGCAGATCATCAATCAGCACCTTGGGATGGACCTTTTCCTGGATATAGAGCGGCGGGGCATGGACAATAAGCTCACTCCAGTCCTTTTCATCCTTGCCGCGCCAGACAAGCTGCGGATCAAGGTCGCGATTGCGGCGCTCGTAGACCAAGCGTACCGGGGCCTGCTCATTCTTTTGCATCACCGATTGATATTCGGCGGTGGGGATGTTCTTCCGCGTGGCCTCCTCGTGTTTGAGCGTTTCGACGGTCTTTCTGGTGCTTTGCTTTTTGGCCATTTTCTATTTTTCCTTGTCCGCGTGTTGGGCAGTGACGGACTGTATCATTTTGTTGAACTCTCTTTCGACCTTGGCCTTGAAGTCGGCCTCGATCTGATAAACATCGGTGAATTCTGCAAAAGCCCAGCGGCCATATTGAGCAGTGTGATTCACGCCGGGCACCCAGTAGGTCTCCATGGTGGATTTCTTTTCCTTTGCGTCCTCGCGCCGGTAGCCTTTTATCTCGACGATCAAGTGCAGGAGATCATCGTCACCGTGACCGTCATCCACCATCACGATGAAGTCGGGAAGATATCTACGCATCTCCGAGCCATAACGATAGGGCACCTCAAGGCCGAGATTGTGATTCTTGACATAAGTCTTTACACGCGGGTGTGCCTCAACCACGCGGCAGAACTCACCTTCCCAGTCGCTGTCGAGGATAACCCAGTTGACGTGACAGCGGCGGGCGTCCGTCTCCCAGCGGTCGGTTTTGGAGGTATTGAAATTGACGTGGATGGTGGAGCCGGTGGGATTGTAAGGATCGAGCACGGCCATGATGGGTCGCTGTCCGACGAACGCGCGGGTGATTCCGGCAGTGATGCGCTCACAAGCCATGTCGGCCAGCATCTTGTATTTCAACTGCGCCGGATAGGTACCGCCCTTGCAGACGAGATAGCCATCGATCCATTGGCGAGCGATGCTCTTGAGCTGCCCAAAGAGGTGGAGCTTGGGGTCTTCGCCAGGGTCGCGCCACTTGGTGAGAACGAGGTGAGACGACAGCTCATATAAAACCTGCGAGGGTCGAACATCGCCCGTGTGAACCAGATTGAGATCCACCTTTTCGCCGATGATCCCCGAGTTTTGGGTCTCTGTTGCGCCGACCAGGTCTGGGGTCAACTCCAGTACAGAGTCCTCATTGAACAAGGCAGTCAGCCTTTCCTCGGGTAATTCGACACGGTATCCCACGACACGGGGGAAACGAATTTCGAGTGCATCGCGTTCGGGCCGCACGGCCTTGACGTGAATAGTCTCCCGCGGCGGCTGCGGAGGCGCGATCACCGGCTTGGCTGTAAAGTCGAAGGGGATGCCCAAGACGTCGGCATATTCAACATTGAACAAGCCCTCTTCATTGAGATCGTAGGACTGGCGGCGAAGTGCCCGGCCGATGACCTGCTCGCAAAGAAGCTGGGTGCCGAAGGCCCGGATGCCCAGCACATGCGTGACCGTCCTCGCATCCCAGCCCTCGGTGAGCATGGAGACAGAGACCACGCAGCGGATTGATCCGCCTAACTGGCCTTGTTTGCCCACCGTATTCATCACCTCGCGGAGAAGAGTCACGTCATCGAGTTCTTTGCCCTTTTGAAGTTGATCGGCGAGTTTCCCGCCCCGTTCAAAGATCTCGCGGCGGAAGCGTTCGATTTCATCGGCGGCCATGCCACGAAAGTTGTCGTCCAGTGCTTCGCCGGATTCAAGTTGCTCGCTGTCGATGAGCAGGGTGTTGGGTCGTGGGAGCGGGTTGCCTGTGGTGTCGTCAAAGTTGCGGAAAAGGCCGAATCGCCCGTTCTGAAGGGTTGTTGACCCGTCTTCGTTCTCTCGCTGGAAGCCAGAGATGAAATCATATACCAGCTTAGAGATCGCTGTGTTTTGACAGACGACGATAAAACAGGGCGGCACAGTGATGCCCGCTTTGTCCCAAAGATAGAAGGTTTTCTCGTAATGACCGTACAGGGCTTCGAGGGCGGTCTGAAGCTGCGGCGGTAGACTGAGTGGATCGAGTGTGGCTGACTTACCTCGGCCTTTCTTAGGCATTTTCGAGCGAATGTGATCCCACAGTTTTCGAAACATGGGCATCTCTTCGCCGGGGATATTGTCGGCCACGGGGACGCGCGGCAGTTTGACTATGCCGCACTCGATGGCATCCATGAGCGAAAAGTCGCTTATAGTCCAAGGAAAGAGGGTACCCTCAACATAGCCGGATCCGCTCAGGAAAAAGGGGGTCGCAGACAGGTCAATGACTCGTGCGACCCCGAGTTTGCGGTTTACAGCTTCAAGGCCGGAAATCCAAAGACGTGCAGCCTCGTTGTTCTTTTCCGCCTCTTTCTTGTCATCGCCTTTGAGATCATCATCCTGTTCCTCTGCACCCTGCTTCTCACGGTAACAATGATGCGCCTCATCATTGAACACAAGGATGTTCTTCATGCCCATCAGGTCGGGCATCACTCGCTGGATCATCTGACCCTCAGTTTCGAGGGTGTTCAACTCTTCACCACGGCCTTGCAGGAGCGAACGCCCGCCCTTCGAGAGATCCATCCGTTCACGGAGCTTGAAAGCGTGGTAGTTGGTGATGACGATTTTGGCCCGATTCACATCGTCCAGCATGTCGGCCGGCACGAGCTCACGGCTAGCATAGTAGCTATCCGGATCATTCGGTTGGAGAACGCGCAGCCGGTCTTTGATGGTCAGCCCCGGTGTGACAACGAGAAAGCCACGGGTGAATTTTTTGCTCTGAGGTCGCCTCACGGCGTTGACAGTCTGCCATGCAATCAGCATGGCCATCACGGTAGTCTTTCCTGCACCGGTCGCCATCTTTAGCGCAAAACGCATAAGCTCCGGGTTGGCTTCATGGTTGGCATTCGCCAGGTGTTCAATGAAAGGCTTGCCGGACTTTCCAGTTTGAGGCGCCACCTCGATGAGCCAGATGGCGGTTTCAACCGCCTCGACCTGACAAAAAAACGGCCGGATGTTGTTGAACTTATAGTGCCGCCAATGCTGAAGCAGCTGGGCAGTTTCTGGAGTAACCTGCCACTGGTTGGAGTTCGGTAAGCTGCGCCACTGGTCCACATGTTGTCGTATCTGGTTGATGATTGAAGTCGGATCATACTGCTGTTCCTCAGTTGAGAGACCCTTACCCTCGTCAAATAACAGTGTCATTTGCTGTGCAGATGATCCCTTGCGCTTTCTAGGTTTTGGGATGGGAGTGATGAATTCAGCCTTTCGACGTCTTTCGATTATCTGTTGTGTAGGCTGGCCCTGGTCATCCAGCTCCCAGTGACGTGATGGATACTCATAGGGAGAGTTAAGCACAGGCTTTTCGAAAAAAAGATTATTCATGCTCCACTATCTCCTTAATGAATAAAGTTTGAAAGCACTTATGATCATATCTCCATATGTCCTTTATCATCTCTTAAACTCAGTAATAACCAAACCTGCCTTTGGCTCTTGTTGTGTTTTTCTTTCTCAACACAACATGCAATTATTCAAAATAGACGCAAAAAAGCTCCACTAATACAGTATTAGTGGAGCTTTTTGAGAAATCATTATGTTGGAATTGTAAAACAAGATCCCCCCTGAAATGGTTTGGCTTATTTTATGGTTACGCTATTCCTATCTTCCTTATTTGTCAAGAAAAGAAAGGCATTATTAATTAGCTGGTAGCTGATAGCCAATAGCTGATAGGGCAAAGCGAAGGAGCTCGAAGCTCGAAGCTGAAAGGTGAAGCCAATGAGCTGATAGCTGATAGCCAATAGCCAATAGCTCCCCGGTTAAACCCCTGTCTTCGTCAGGGAGCCCTGCGGCTGTTTCACCCTGGTTGAACACCCTAAAGGGGCCCCAGATAATACGCTATCGCTGTCACTTCGTGAATTTAACAGGGCAGGCCCCAGTGAAATACGCCCTGGAGAAACAAAATACAGAAAAGGTTTCACAGGGTAAACTTAGCGGTCACTATCGTGCCCCAGTTGAATAAGTGAAACATTCAACCCGAGTACCATCCGCCAAAATTAATGGCGGATAAATCTGCCGGAGCTACCGGGCAAGCGGGGTAAAAATTTCACCCCGGTTGAACACCCACCGGATCACCAGTTCACCAGGGCGAGCGGGGTAAAGGTTCTGAGTTAACCGTTCACCTGCCATTTTTATATCGGGGTTTTGGGGTCAGTGTCTGATATCAGTTGAACAAAGAGCTCTTTTTTTCGCTTTCAGTTACCTTTCAGCGTTTGTGCTTGTAGGTTACGTCTCTTTCGGCCACAGCCGTCTTTCTTTTATCTTTTTCCCGCAAAATTTGAACCCGAACCGAAGCCCCCATTACGTACGCCACCCGGCGCAACATGCTCATGGAGTGTCCTTCATAGCCCGGAGACTCCAGGCGGCTTATCTGCTGTTGAGAGGTCCCCACTCGCTTGGCGAGCTCTTTTTG
>CAZKQY010000315.1:0-2112 GCA_964555005.1 uncultured Syntrophotalea sp.
TACCACAAAACCGAAAAAATGAAAAGTGGAAACTTGTTATTTTTTGCATGATTACAACTAGTTACAAGAGTTTTAGTTTTTACGATGCCATCTTTGTTGCATAAAATAAAAAAGGGGTTAGCGAATTAACGCTAACCCCTTCGATTTATTGGAGCCGCCCATCGGAGTTGAACCGACGACCTACGCATTACGAGTGCGTTGCTCTACCAACTGAGCTAGGGCGGCAATTTTGTATAAGGATCAAATGTTTAGCGCAAATCAGTTGGGTTGTCAATCTCTTTCGGGGAGTGGCAACGGCCTTCCAGGGGAGTAGTTGCCTTGGTCAATAAGTTTGGTCAGGTTTTAAATAATTTGCAGAGGTGCGACGGATGTCGAAATTTTGTTGGTGGTTTGCAGGAGGACCATGGTGAGCGCCCGGAAAAAGGCTGGACATGGTTCGGGTTAGTGAAATCAGCCGAGAAGGGCTTTCAGCTCTTCTTCTGCGGTTGTGATGGGTACTATGTTGAGGCCGTAGGCCAGGGTTGGGGTCACGCTGTCCTGGAGCACTTTCTCGGCGAACTCGATATAGTATGTGGCTGGATTTGGCGTCGTCACAGCCGCCGATAAGGAAGAAATGCTTGATGGCGTCCATCTTTCCGCCTTAATAATCTTGCCGGCAACGCCGAGTACCGCGTTATGACCGAAACCGATCAGAATCTCTTTTCCAGCCTTGGTGCCTGTTTTGACCGGAGTCGGCACAGGATGGCCGAAGTTTTCCACATGTGCTTCATGGAGCAGGCCCATGGTGGTCAGGTTCTGTTTGCTGCACTGCATACTTAAATTGACAAAATCCACCAGGCTTAGGATCCTGCCGGGCTTAACGGGCCGAAATGAAAAATTGACTGCTTTAGTTCAGATTTTCGAGAATCTGAGAGCTAATAGCAGGGCTGTTGGGTGAAAATTTTCGGAAATATGGACCGGTCAGACAATTTTGCAGTCGGTTCATGATAAGTCCGATAGTCTCCTGGCTCCTTGGCCAAGTTGCTAATTTTTATGGCGGCAGAATAACTTGTTCAGGGCTAGGAACGTTGAGCGAAGTTAACTTTGATGGCACCGCGAAAAGTTCGCCCTTGGTGTTACTGTTTTTTCCAGGATCTCGACTTGCTAGATGGTGGCCTTAGCTCTTGAAAAAACACCAGGCCTTGTAGAACGAATTTTTTGTTTAGCCATCCCATGCGTTTTGCGAATGCATCAAGGATAACCCTATTTTTATAGCTGCCAACGTTAGGCTTGATGACTGTGTGGACAAGAACAGGATTGCGAGGGGTTGATCGTCCAAGAGGTACTGGCCGTCATCGGGGTCGAAAGTAAAGAGTTGCCAGTAGGCATAGCGAGTCGCGATGTGGCGGACATTGCCAAGGTTTATTTGACGAAACCATAGCCCGTCCAATTCTTTTTGGCCCTCGTTTTTGCCGGGATTTCAGGCTGTAAAATGGTCGGTATAAAGATTGTCTTTTCGTGCTGTACCGGTTTTGTAGATAAAATTATATCAAATTTCTTGACCCATTTAGAACAGCGTGCTATACGATATGGCGGCTTCATTATATGCAAAAAGAATAACGTAGTTGCCAAGCCTTTCTTGAGGATTCCAGGTTGGGTATGGATTCGAATTCTCTGATTTTGGACACAGAAAACCTTTCCAGTAGAAGTTTACATTTAAATCGTTGATAGTTTTTCCGCGGATCACCCAACGGTCAGATTGTGATGCGCTGGAATGTGTTTAGGTGTGTGTGACGGATACCAGATAGGTTTTGGTGACCCCTGCCGGCGCTTTGCAGGCGTTGCCGAACGGGAATCGTTGTATTCGTGCGTCTGAAATCTATTAAATGTAATGATATTTAGAGAGCTTATGCGGCTTCGAGCCACGGTGGGTGGCGGGAAAAGGCATTTAGTTTAAGGCCGAGAGCCAGCAAGCATACAAAAAAGGAGAGGAGAGAAACATGGCAGTTTGTGAATGTGTCGGCGAAAAAGTTGATTTGCCGCAAGATGAACAACTGATGGAATTGCTCGGGCAATACCGTGATTATGACGGTGCGTTGATCCCGGTGTTACAGGGGGCGCAGGAGATCTACG
>CAZKQY010000316.1:0-1749 GCA_964555005.1 uncultured Syntrophotalea sp.
AGGTGGCTCTGGACATGATCCAGGTGGCCGTAGCCTATCCGGGGGCCGGTCCAGAAGAGGTCGAAGACGGCATTCTTCTTAAAATTGAAGAAAACCTCACCGGAGTCGATGGTATCCGCCAGCTTAAATCCCTGGCTGTGGAAGGCTACGGTACGGTGACCGCCGAGCTGATGGGCGGTGCCGATCCCAATGTGGTGCTGCAGGACATCAAGACCGAAGTGGACCGGATCATTACCTTTCCCGAAGAGGCGGAAAAGCCGGTTATCACCAAATTGCTGAACCGTATTGAGGTGGTCTCACTCGTGGTCTACGGCGATCTGGCCGAGCGCAGCTTGCGGGAGCAGGCTGAAACCATACGAGAGGAACTGCTGACCCTGCCGGGCATTACACAGGTTGACCTGTCCGGAGTGCGTCCCTACGAAATCTCCATCGAAGTGTCCGAGGCCACCCTGCGGCGCTACCGCTTGACTCTGGAGCAGATCGCCCGCCGCATCCGTCAGGCTTCCCTCGATATGCCCGGCGGCACCATAAAGACCCTTGGTGGTGAGATTCTGGTGCGTACCAAGGAGCGTCGCTATCTTGGCCGTGAATATGAGTCGATCGTGGTGGTTAACGATACGGACGGCACCGAGGTGCGGCTGGGGCAGATCGCTACTGTTAAAGATTCATTTCGTGAAACGGATGAATTCGCCCGCTTCGATGGTCAGCCGGCGGCCATGGTCAAGATCTTTCGGGTTGGTGAACAGAAGCCGACGGAGATTTCGGAAACAGTCAAGGCCTATGTGGCGCAAAAGAGCCGGCGGCTGCCTGTGAGCGTTAAGCTGGCGCTGTGGAACGATACCTCGGAAGTTTTCGCCAGCCGCATGAGCCTGCTGACTAAAAACGCAGCGCTCGGTCTGTCCTTGGTGCTGCTGGTGCTCGGTTTGTTTCTTGAGGTACGCCTGGCCTTGTGGGTAATGCTCGGTATCCCTATCTCCTTTTTGGGGGCGCTGTTTTTCCTGCCGGCTTTTGACGCCTCTATCAATATGATCTCCATGTTTGCCTTTATCATGGCCCTGGGCATTCTGGTGGACGATGCCATCGTGGTCGGTGAAAATATCTTCGAACATCGACAGATGGGCAAGCCTTATTTGCAGGCGGCTATTGACGGGGCTATCGAAGTAGCGCCACCGGTGGTCTTTGCTATTCTCACCTCGGTGGCGGCTTTCTGTCCACTGCTGTTTATCTCCGGTACCATGGGAAAGTTCATCAAGACCATTCCGGTGGTGGTCATAATCCTGTTTCTGATCTCCCTTGTCGAGTCGCTGTTTGTGCTGCCGGCTCACCTGGCCATGGGCAGCCCGCGGCCTAGGAGAGGAGGCTTTTTGGGGGCCATTGAAGGGGTGCGCCTCGGGTTTGGCCGCAAACTACGGGCATTTATCGAGGGGCCCTACCTTGGTTTTCTTAAACTGGTCCTGACCTGGCGCTATGTGGCGGTGGCGGTGGCAATCAGTATTCTGTTGATGTGTGCCGGTCTGGTAGGTGGTGGCATTCTCAAATTTCGTTTCATGCCCAAGGTCGATGGGGAATTGATTCTGGTTGATCTGGTCATGTTGCCCGGTACGCCCGTTGCCGAGACCCAGCGAGTGCAGCAGTTCATTGAAGAACAAGGCCGTATGGCGATTGCCGAGTTCGACCGGCAGGATGCGAAGAATGGCACCATTCTACGCAATACCTATTCCCTGATCGGCAGTAGCATTAAAGGGGGGG
>CAZKQY010000317.1:0-5292 GCA_964555005.1 uncultured Syntrophotalea sp.
ACGGCACGATAATCTGTGTATCGTCGATGCTACAGCTATTCAGAGCGTCGAGGCACCCTATGAACTGGTTCGCACCATGCGCGCCTCGGTGCTGGCCCTGGGTCCCCTGCTGACTCGTCTCGGCCACGCCCGGGTCAGTTTGCCCGGTGGCTGCGCTATCGGTGCCCGGCCGATTAATCTGCACCTCAAGGGGCTGGAAGCCATGGGGGCGCGGATCGAACTCGATCACGGTTATATCGACGCTCGCGCCAAGCGGCTTAAGGGCGCTCATATCTATCTCGATTTTCCCACCGTCGGTGGTACCGAGAACCTGATGATGGCTGCCGTGCTGGCCAAGGGCACTACGGTGTTGGAAAACGCTGCCTGTGAGCCTGAAATTGTTGATTTGGCCGATGCGCTGATTGCCATGGGCGCTCATATTCACGGCACCGGCAGCGACCGAATTACCATTGAGGGGGTCGATGAGCTGCAGCCCATGGACTTTTCGGTTATGCCCGACCGCATCGAGGCTGGCACCTTCATGGTCGCTTCCGCTCTGACCCGGGGAAATGTGCTGGTCGCCGGAGCCCGGGTTGAGCATCTCGAAGCACTGATTTGCAAATTGCGCGAAGCCGGCGTTGAGGTGCTTGAAGAGGGGGATGGATTGCGGGTCAAGGGGCCACGGCGCATTGCCTCGGTTAACATTAAAACCCAGCCTCATCCCGGCTTTCCTACCGATATGCAGGCCCAGTTTATGGCGTTGATGGTTTTGGCCAACGGCACCAGCATGATTAGTGAAAATGTTTTTGAGAATCGCTTTATGCATGTCTGTGAATTGCAGCGCATGGGGGCTGATATCTCCATCGAAGGCGGCCAGGCGACGGTCAAGGGAGTCAAAGAACTGCTTGGCGCGCCGGTTATGGCTACCGATCTGCGGGCCAGCGCCTGTTTGATACTGGCCGGACTGGCAGCGGACAACACCACCGAGGTACGACGTATCTATCATCTTGACCGAGGTTACGAGCGTATCGAAGAAAAATTTCGTCAGCTCGGTGCTTGTATCGAGCGGGTCAAGGAAGAGTCGTAAATAATCGATCTGCGGCGGTGAAGAAGCTATTGGCTGTTTCGCGCCGATTTTCATTTTGTATTTAGTGTCCATCCGGAAACTATGGATGAAAGCTATTCAATTAACGTCCACGTTTCACCAGGGGGCAACCGATGAGTGATTTTATTACCTTTGCTTTGCCCAAAGGGCGCATCATGCAGGATTCGATGGAGCTCTTCAGCAAAATCGGCATCACCTGCCCTGAAATGGCCGGCGACAGCCGCAAACTGGTTTTTGAGAATCGCGAAAGTAAATTTCGCTTTATGGCGGTGCGGGCTACCGACGTGCCGACCTATGTAGAGTATGGTTGCGCCGATATCGGCGTGGTCGGCAAGGACACCCTGCTGGAGCAGGGTAAGGATCTGTACGAGCCCCTCGATCTTAAGTTCGGCTATTGCCGGTTGATGGTGGCCGAACCCAAAGCTCTGCGTGAGGAAGAAGACCCGAGCAGTTGGTCCAACATTCGCGTGGCCACCAAATATCCCAACATCACCGAACGCTATTTTGCCGCTCGTGGTGTGCAGGTGGAGCTCATCAAGCTGTACGGTTCCATCGAGTTGGCACCCCTGGTTGGTCTGGCTGAACGCATCGTGGACCTGGTGTCCACCGGAGCCACCCTGCGCGATAACGGCATGGTCGAAGTCGAGACCATTGCTGAGATTACCAGCCGCTTGATCGTTAATCGGGCCAGTTTGAAGACCAAACATCAGCGTATCAGCCGGATTCTCGCCGACCTGGAAGAGGTGATCGGCAGCGAGCCGACTATCTCCGGTTAATGGTTTTGAGTATGGCACTGTATCGTCTGGAGAATAAGCATGATTGACTTTTTGCGTTTTGACGATGCCGGTTTTGAGGCTGCCCTGCAGCGTATCGTTGCTCGTGGCGAGGAACCGCCGGCCGGGGTTGAGGAAATCGTTGGGAAGATCATCGCGCGGGTGCGCAAAGAAGGGGATCGGGCTCTCTTTGACTACACCGCCCGCTTTGACGCTCTGCAACTCAGCGCCGCGACGGTGGAAGTCACTGCGGCCGAAATAGATCAGTCCCTGGCCTCGATCAGCGACGAATCTCTGGCTTGCCTGAAGTTGGCCGCCGAGCGCATTGAATCTTTTCATTGTAAGCAAAAACAGGAATCCTGGTTGTCCACCGATGAGCCGGACATGCTGCTGGGGCAACTGGTGCGGCCTCTTGACCGGGTCGGTATTTATGTTCCCGGTGGCAAGGCCAGCTATCCCTCCTCGGTGTTGATGAACGCCCTGCCGGCCAAGGTAGCCGGTGTCGGTGAGATTATCATGGTCGTGCCCATGCCCGGTGGTGTGGTCAACCCTCATGTGTTGGCGGCAGCTCGTTTGGCCGGGGTGCATCGTATACTTAAGGTCGGCGGCGCCCAGGCAATAGCGGCGCTGGCCTATGGCACCGAAAGCGTACCACGGGTCGACAAGATTACCGGCCCCGGTAACATTTATGTGGCCACGGCCAAGAAGCAGGTGTTCGGTCAGGTCGATATCGATATGATCGCCGGCCCGAGCGAAATTCTGGTGATCAACGATGGCAGCGGCGACCCGCAACATGTGGCCGCCGACCTCTTGTCTCAGGCCGAGCATGACGAGTTGGCTTCCAGTATTCTGGTGACCACCGATGAGGCTTTTGCTCTAGCGGTTCAGCAGGCCCTTGGCGAACAGTTGACGGCGTTGCCGCGACGGGATATCGCCAGGTGCGCCCTGTCTCGTTACGGCGCTATTATCCTCGCCGGAGATCTGGATGAGGCCATTGCCTTCAGCAATCGCATCGCTCCGGAACATCTGGAACTGGCGGTAGCCGATCCTTTTGCTTTGTTGCCGCTGATTCGTCATGCCGGTGCGATCTTTATGGGCCATCATACGCCGGAGGCGGCAGGCGACTATCTGGCCGGTCCCAACCATACCTTGCCGACGGGGGGCACGGCACGATTCTTTTCGCCTCTGGGGGTGGAAGATTTTGTAAAAAAGTCGAGTCTGATCTCTATGAGTCGCGCCGGTCTGCAACGGGTCGGTGGTGCCATTGTCCATCTGGCGGAGCTGGAGGGTCTTGCCGCCCACGGTCGCTCGGTGGCTATTCGTATTGATAAGTAGTTCAACGGTGTCCGCCCTACTGGGGCGGACCAACCGAAAAAAGGGGGAAGGTATATGCCACGCAACGCGACCATCGATCGGCAGACCGCAGAAACCCGGATTCATCTGACCCTGTCTCTAGATGGCTCCGGCCGCGGGGACATCGTTACGTCGGTGCCTTTTCTCGACCATATGCTGGTGTTGCTTGCCCGGCACGGCTTTTTTGACCTTGAAGTGAGGGCCGAAGGGGATGTGCAGGTCGATGCTCACCACACCGTTGAAGATCTCGGTATCTGCCTTGGCGAAGCCTTCAAAAAGGCCATCGGCGATAAGCAGGGCCTGCGCCGCTACGGCCGTTGCACCATGCCCATGCACGAGGCGCTGGCTACAGTCGATATCGATTTTTCCGGACGGCCCCATCTGGTCTTTAACCTCGATTTGCCCAAGGCCAAGGTCGGCGATTTCGATGTGGAACTGACCGAAGAGTTTTTCGTTGCTTTCTGCAACCATGCTGGCGTCAATCTGCACGTCAATCTGGCTTACGGGAGAAATCTGCATCACATCATCGAGGCGGTGTTCAAGGCCTTTGGTCGCGCCCTTGACGAAGCGACCGGCCGCGACGGGCGCGTTGTCGGGGTGATGTCGAGCAAAGGAAAGCTGGAATAACATGATCACCATCATCGACTATGGTATGGGCAATCTGCGCAGCGTGCAGAAGGGCTTTGAAAAGGTCGGCTTTAGTGCCGAGGTGACCGCTGATCCACGGGTGGTAGAGCGGGCCGACCGACTGGTGCTGCCTGGAGTCGGAGCCTTTAAGGACTGCATGGATAACCTGCGTCAGGGCAACTTTATCGATGCTATTCAGGGCCATATCGCCAGCGGCCGTCCTTTTCTCGGCATCTGTCTTGGTTTGCAGCTATTGTTTAGCGAAAGCGAAGAGTTCGGCTGTCATGAGGGGCTTGGCATCATTCCCGGCAAGGTGCGGCGCTTTGCCGATAACCTGCAGTGGGAGGGGCAGCAGCTTAAGGTGCCCCATATGGGCTGGAACCAGGTCGCCGTCCAACGGCCCTCGCCGCTGATGCGCGGGGTCGCCGAAGGTTCGGCGGTTTACTTCGTTCACTCTTACTATGTTGACCCTGAGGATGATTCTGTGGTGGCTACTACCACTGATTACGGTTCGCCTTTCTGTTCCAGTATCTGGCGCGATAACATTATGGCTACCCAATTCCACCCGGAAAAGAGTCAGCAGGTGGGTCTGCATATTTTGAAGAATTTTGGAGAACTGTAAATGATTGTTATTCCGGCCATCGATTTAAAAGAAGGGCGCTGTGTTCGTCTCGAACAGGGCCTTATGGACAAGGATACTGTCTATAGCGACGATCCGGCCGGCCAGGCTCTGTCTTGGCAGGAGCAGGGGGGCGAACTGCTGCATATCGTCGATCTCGATGGTGCCTTTGCCGGTGTGCCCCGTAATCGCGAAGCGATTCGAGCCATCGTCGAGGCGGTGTCCATGCCCACTGAGTTGGGTGGTGGTATTCGCGACCTGGCCACCGTCGAGGCTTATCTTGAGCTAGGTGTCAGCCGAGTGATTCTCGGTACCGTGGCCAAGGAAAACCCGGCTTTGGTAGCCGAGGCCTGTCGCCTCTTTCCCGGTCGCATCGTGGTCGGAATCGATGCCAAAAACGGTCTGGTGGCGGTACGGGGCTGGGCTGATGTGACTGAAAAGAAAGCCACTGAACTGGCCAAAGAGATGGAAGGTTACGGTGTTGAGGCCATTATCTATACCGATATCGCCCGCGACGGCATGATGCAGGGGCCGAATATCGAAGCGACCCGCCAGCTGGCCGAAGCCATCAGCGTGCCGGTCATCGCTTCCGGCGGGGTTTCATCCCTCAACGACATCGCCCGCCTGATGACTGTTGAAGCGTTCGGAGTGACCGGGGTGATCACCGGTAAGGCCATCTATACCGGTAGCCTCGATCTGCGGCAAGCCGTGGCCCTGACCCGACGGGGGTTGGATTAAAAAATTACGCCGCGCCCTTGTAAAGGCGGCAACCTATTCTTCTCTTTGCAGGATAACCGATGCTGTGTAAACGAATCATACCTTGTCTCGATGTTAAG
>CAZKQY010000318.1:0-3895 GCA_964555005.1 uncultured Syntrophotalea sp.
CATTCTAGCAAACCGATCAGAAGCGCCCCCCCCACGATAAGAAGGCCACTGGTCAGCAATACCAGCCGCGAATGAAGGGACATGCGCCGCCGGCCTTTACGCTGCTTGGCCAGGTCGATCATCTCTTTCATGACCAGAAAACCGAGACCGCCGAGCACAATCAGGCCCATGATGGTCAAGTTGACCAAAGGATTGCTGCGATAAGCTACCATACTGTCGGAAAATAGCGAAAATCCGGCATTGCAAAAGGCCGATACGGAGTGGAACAAGGCATAATAGAGACCCTTTATCAGGCCCATCTCCGGGACAAAAACAAAGGCCAACAGCACCGTGCCAGCCCCCTCGATAAACAGGGTCAGCAAAAACACCCCACGGATCAATTCATGCATGGAGTCAACCGGGCTGTGCAGCAGGGTCTCCTGAATCAGCCAACGGTCTCGAATGCCGACCCCCACGCCGAGATAGAAAAACAGGTAGACGGAAAAAGTCGTGATACCCAGACCGCCGATCTGAATCAGCAGCAGCACCACCAATTGGCCGAACAAGGTCAGCTTAGTCGCGGTATCAACCACCACCAGACCGGTAACGCATTGGGCTGAGGTAGCAGTAAACAAAGCGTCAAGAAACGATAGCGGTTCACCATGGGCGGCAATCGGCAGAGACAACGCCAACGCTCCGAGCACGATCGCCAGTCCGTAATAGAAGATCAGCGCCTGGCCCGGCCGTAGATTTTTCATCCGCCTGGAAATTTTTTTCATGAACTGGTTCCCTTCAATCTGAGCCAAATGCTAGCGTCGGCGCCGGGACAAAGCAAGGGAAAACGCCCCTCACTACTGCTGGCCAGGGTCGACCGTTTTGATTAGCCATTAAAGATTGAGATAAGGACGCAGATAGCGTCCGGTAAAGGAGGCCGAATTGCGCGCGACATCCTCCGGCGTACCGAAGGCGACGATATGCCCGCCGCGACTGCCCCCTTCCGGGCCGAGATCGATGAGATAGTCAGCGGTCTTGATCACGTCGAGGTTGTGCTCGATAATCACTACCGTATTGCCGGTTTCGACTAAACGCTGCAGTACATCAAGCAGCTTCTGAATATCGGCGAAATGCAGACCGGTAGTTGGTTCATCGAGAATATAAATAGTACGACCGGTGGCTCGCTTGCCGAGTTCCTTGGCCAGCTTGACCCGCTGGGCCTCACCGCCGGACAGGGTCGTGGCACTCTGGCCGAGCTTGATATAACCAAGGCCCACATCGTGGACCATCTCCAACTTACTGCGAATCCGTGGAATATTCTCGAAAAACTTCAACGCCTGATTGACGGTCAGGTCCAGGACCTCAGCAATATTCAACCCCTTGTAGCGTACTTCCAGGGTTTCCCGATTGTAGCGCGCACCTTTGCAAACCTCGCACTGCACATAGACATCGGGCAAAAAGTGCATCTCGATCTTGAGAATACCTTCCCCCTGACAAGCCTCACAGCGCCCCCCCTTGACATTAAAGGAAAAACGTCCCGCCTTATAACCCCGCAGTTTGGCTTCGGGCAGTTTGGTGAACTGATCGCGAATGTCGGTGAACAGGCCGGTATAGGTGGCCGGATTGGAGCGGGGGGTACGACCGATGGGGGACTGATCGATATCGACCACCTTGTCGAGGAACTCGACACCGAGAATCTCGTCAACCTTTCCGGCCTTCTCCCGGGAGCGATACAGCCGCTGGGACAGGGTTTTGAACAGGGTATCGATAACCAGAGTCGATTTACCCGAGCCGGAGACCCCGGTAACGCAGGTCATCACCCCGAGAGGGATATCCGCATCGACCCCTTGCAGATTATTCTCCCGGGCGCCGCGAATCTGCAAAAACCGCTCGCTGCTGCGACGTTTTTCCGGCAATGGAATGGTCAGGGCGCCGGACAGATAGAGGCCGGTGAGGGACGCCGGATTAGCCAAAATCTCCTGAGGGGTGCCCTGGGCCACCACATGGCCGCCGTGGATACCGGCCCCCGGTCCCATGTCGATGATCTGATCCGCCTCGAGAATCGTCTCTTCATCGTGCTCCACCACCAGCACCGTGTTGCCAAGATCCCGCAACCGCTTCAAGGTTTCAAGCAGCCGCCGGTTATCCCGCTGATGGAGACCGATAGACGGCTCATCGAGAATATACAACACGCCGACCAGAGATGAGCCGACTTGGGTCGCCAAACGAATGCGTTGTCCCTCGCCGCCGGACAGGGTACCGGAGGCGCGGTCGAGGCTCAAATAATCGAGACCGACATAGCTCAAAAAGGAGAGACGCTCACGAATCTCTTTGAGAATCCGCTGGCCGATCTCCTCTTCCTTAGCGGCCAGCTGCAACTCGGCAAAATACTGCTCCGCGTCGAGAATGGAAAAGGCGCAGATCTCTTGAATATTCATACCGCCAACCCGCACGAACAACGACTCCTTGCGCAAGCGAGCCCCCTTGCAGGTCGGGCAGGGCATCACATTCATAAAGTGGCCGAGATTCTCCCGCACCCGATCCGAATCGGTTTCGTGATAGCGCCGTTCAAGGTTGGGGATCACCCCCTCAAAAACCTTGTCGTAAAAATGCCGCCGGCCCCCCTGGTCAAAAAAGAAACGCACCTCTTCCTTACCTGAACCGTGAAGTAATTTTTTGCGCAATGGCTCCGGCAACTCACGAAAGGGGGTGTTGATATCGAATTTATAGTGATCCGCCAGGGCCTCGAGCAGTTGATGATAGTAAAAACCGGTACGGGTCTCCCAGGGAGCGATGGCCCCTTCCCGTAAGGAGAGGTCGGGATTGGGCACCACCTCATCAGTATCGAAATAGAGGCGGGTGCCGAGGCCGGCGCAATCCGGGCAGGCACCGTAGGGATTGTTAAAGGAAAACATCCGTGGCGTGATCTCCGGATAGGAGATGCCGCACTCGGCACAGGAATGCTGTTCCGAATAGAGGGAGCTCTCGCCACCGGGTTCTTCAACCCGCACCAGCCCATCGGCCAGGCGCAGAGAGGTCTCCAGGGAATCAGCCAGACGCCCCTCAATGCCTTCCTTGACCACTAATCGGTCGACCACCACCTCCAGGGTGTGCTGCTTATTCTTATCGAGAGCGATCTCCTCGCCCAGTTCGTACATTTCACCATCGATGCGAATCCGCACGAAGCCGTCGGCCTGCAGCTGGCGCAACTCCTTACGATATTCGCCCTTGCGACCACGAACGATAGGCGCCAGCAGCAGCAGGCGGGTCTTATCCGGCAACTGCATGATGTGGTCGACCATCTGTTGCACGGTCCAGGAAGCGATCTCCTTGCCGCAACTGTGGCAATGAATGCGCCCGATGCGGGCAAAAAGAAGTCGCAGGTAGTCATAAATTTCGGTGACCGTGCCGACCGTAGAACGGGGATTTTTGGAAGTGGTCTTCTGTTCGATGGAAATCGCCGGCGACAGGCCTTCGATGCTTTCCACGTCGGGCTTGTCCATCCGCTCGAGAAACTGCCGGGCGTAGGCGGAAAGGCTCTCCACATAACGGCGCTGGCCCTCGGCATAAAGGGTATCAAAGGCCAAGGTACTCTTACCCGAGCCCGACACACCGGTGATAATCACCAGCTTATCGCGAGGGATCTCCAGGTCGATATTCTGCAGATTGTGCTCATTGGCACCTTTGATAACGATCTTGTCAGCCATACTTTAGTTCCGTAATTCCAGAAGGGAAGTAGCTCGTAAGGTTCACATACACCGTCATAGAGACGACAACAGACCACTTTAACATGACGTTGGAGAGCATTGCAATTCAAGTGGAGAACCCAGATCCACCGCCACCAAATGAACAAGGGCTGGGCTTGCCCATTTTTGCTGTCTTTGGGCGGGAGCAGGGGGTTTCCCCGCACCGGCTTTCCCTT
>CAZKQY010000319.1:0-6291 GCA_964555005.1 uncultured Syntrophotalea sp.
ACCATGGTGTGCACCCGGGCGAAAACCACCAGCGGCACCAGCAACAGATAGCCGGAACGGAGGCGCTCCGGCACCAGCGGGAGCAGCGCCGCTCCTACCAGCAGGATCAGGGAAGGATGAATCCATAACTCAGTCATGGTAAAAATCCTCCCCCTGCAGCAGGCCTAACTTCCCAAGAAATTTGGAGATATAGACGATCAGAATACAGCTGAGAAAGCCGAATAGGGACCAGAACCCGGGGATCGACTCCATAGCTGTATGAGCCTTTTCTTTATCGACCAGGAACGGCACCGCGTCGATGAGCACGAGCAGAAATAACAGCACGATAAACAACCGCACCAAGAGCGGCCAGCGCTGGCGAAGGGCTTCGATGGTCCGAACAAGGATCATAGGTGCACAACCTCAGCTAAATGCATAAAGAAATCGGGATAAATCCCGATGGCCAGGGAAATGACCGCGGTGATCGACAGTGGAACCACCAATGCCAGGGGCGCCTCCCGAGTACCGTCGATAGCAGCAATTTCCGCCGATGGCTTACCGAAAAAACCCTGGTAGACCACGGGAATAAAATAAGCGGCATTGAGCAGGGCACTGATCAGAAACACCGCGATCAGGGCGAACTGTCCGGCATCGACAGCGCCGTTGAGCATCAGCCACTTGGAAACGAACCCAGCCGAAGGCGGCGCGCCGATCATGCTCAGGGAAGCGACAGCGAAGGCGCCGAAGGTAAAGGGCATGACACGCCCGAGGCCACTCATTTCCGATACGTTCTTTTTATGGGTCGCAACATAGATGGCGCCGGCGCAAAAAAACAGGGTCACTTTGGAGAAAGCATGGCAGGCGATGTGCATGACCCCTCCGGTCATTGCCTCCGGGGTAAGGATCGACACGCCAAGAACAATGTAGGCGAGCTGACCGATGGTGGAATAAGCCAGCCTGCGCTTGAGGTTGTCTTGGGTCAGGGCGATTAGAGACGCGGTCAGGGTCGTCACCGCGGCCAAGACGCTGATAACCATCCCGAAATTGAGATCGCCGAGCAGGCCGGTGCCAAAGATGCCGAAGATCACCCGCAGAATGGAAAAGACCCCGACCTTGACCACCGCCACCCCGTGCAGAAAGGCGCTAACCGGAGTCGGCGCCACCATGGCCGCCGGCAGCCAGCCGTGCATGGGCATCAGGGCCGCCTTGGCAAAGCCAAACAGGAACAGCAGCAGCAACAGAGTCAGGGTGGCGGTTGAAGCCTGCCCGGCCAGAATGCCGCCCGGAGTGAAGTCGAGAGTGCCGGCGACCGAATAAGTAATTAGCATAGCCGGCAATACCAAGCCGATCGAACTACCGAGAATATAGGTTAAATACTTGCGCCCCGAAGCCCGGGCCTCGTCGTTCTGCTTATGGGTCACCAGAGGGTAAGTGGAGAGGGACAGCAACTCGTAAAAAAGATAGAGAGTCAGCAGATTAGCGGAAAAAGCCACGCCGATGGTGGCGCTGATAGCCACCGCAAAAAAAGCGTAATAGCGCGTCTGGGCATGCTCCTGCAAGGAGCGCATGTAACCGATGGAATAGATGGAGGTGAAGATCCACAGAAAGGACGCCACCAGGGCGAAGAGCATGCCCATGGCATCGACCCGCAACTGAATCGGCACTCCGGGAATTATCTCTACCAGGGTCAGGACAAAGCCCTCGCCGGCCAGCACACTCGGCAGCATGACGGCCACCAGACAGAATTTACCGATGGCTGCCAGCAGCGTCCAGGATTCTCTCAGATTGGGCTTACGATCCGACAGCAGGATCGGCACGGTAACCAGCAGCGATATACAAATCGCCGCCAAGGGTAAAAGAGAAGGGTGATAGCTCATGATGGTTTCGGTACGCGAGGTACCATCTCCTTGGCGGGCAATTACTCTCTACCCGTAAAGCCCTTAATCGGGCATTCGACATCAGTCAAGATCTGTTCGGCTCTCAACCGGGCAATGTCAGCGATTGAAGCCGACCCTCCAGTCGCAGCAAAACAATTTATAAACAAAGGGTACCTTGATTAAGGGGCAAAACCCGGCGGCAATGCCAACCGGATAACATGGTTGACCAGAGGCCCGGAACTGACGCCAACCACAATCAAGGAAAAGGCAGTCAGCAGCAGCGGCGTGAGCAACATCAGCGGCGCCTCACCGGTCAACACTCTGTCGGACAAGGGTTGTGAATCGGACTTGAAATAAGCAATCTCAATAATGCGAAAAAACAGCACCGCATTAATCAAACTGCTGAGCAGCAGTGCCACCACAAATTCCCAGTGCCCCGCCTCCACCGCACCAAGAATTAGATACCATTTGCTGAAAAAGCCGCAGGTCGGCGGCACACCGATCATAGAAAAGGCACCGACGGTAAAAGCCGCCATGGTCAGAGGCATGCGTCGATAGAGACCCGTCAAACGATCAAAATTAAGGCTGCCGGTACGATAGATGATAGCTGCAGCGGCCAGAAACAGACAGAGGGTCATCAGCGCATCATTGACAATGTGCAGCACCGCGCCAGTCATGCCGATGCTGTTAGCCAGCCACACGCCGCCGACCATGTAACCGACTTCGGCCACCAGAATATAAGTCAGCATACGTCGCAAATTGCGTTGAGCAAGGGCCAGGGCCGAAGCACAAAGAATCGCCAGGGACGCAACCCAAACGATTCCAGACTGCACTCCTGCATGAGCAAAAAAGGTATATTCCGGAGAAAAGACCGAAAACATGATCCGGATCATCAAATAAACCGTGACCTTGGTCATGAGCGGCGCGATCATTAACCCGGCTCCGGTCGGCGCCAGACTGTATGCGTTGGGCAACCAGTTGTGCAGGGGGAAAAAGGCCATTTTCACCCATAGCCCGACCATCATGAAACCAAAGGCGGTGGCAATGGCGGCATGACTTTGGAGTCCGGGCAGAATCGAGGCAATATCGGCCATATTGAGGGTTCCGGTAAGAATATACAGATAACCCGCTCCGAGCAGATAGAAGCAGGCACCGATGGAGCCCATGATGATATAGTTAAAACTCGCCAGTGGCGCCCGCCCACGACCCATGGCGACCAGACCATAGGTGGTAATGGAGGTGATCTCCAGCAACACATAGAGATTGAAGACATCGCCGGTCATAACCAGGGCAAGCAGCCCGGCCACCAAAATCAGATACAGGGTAAAGAAAAGGTGCTCCCGCCCCGGCAGTTCCTGTTCGGCACTTTTTAAAGCACCCACCGTGGCGATCAGGGCCACGGCCGAGACCAGCAACAGCAGCAGGGCGCTTAAGGGGTCCAGGACCAGCTCAATGCCGTAAGGCGGCTGCCAGTTGCCAATGGTATAGCGATAGGTTCCCTGTTGCAACACCCGCTGCAGGGTGAGCAGGGCGCCGATGGTGGAAAAACTCAAGGCACCGACAGCAATTGGCCCAATCCAGCTGCGACTGCGACGACCGAGCAGGTTAACGGCAAAGGCGCTCAATAGTGGCACCACCATGACATAGAGATGCAGATTGGTGGTGGTCATGAGCGAATCTTCTCCAGAATTTCGTCTTCCTCAAGGGTGCCGTACTCTCGATAGATGCGCACCAGAATGGCCAGCGCCACGCCGGTAACGCTGACCGAAACGACGATAGCGGTGAGCATCAGCACGTGGGGCAGGGGGTTGATAATCTGGCTGGCATCAACACCGTGACTTAAGGCGGCATGCTTGTCGAGAATGGGAATCTGGCCACCGCGCTTAACCCCGGTGGAGACGTAAAACAGGATGATAGCGGTCTGAAAAATGTTCATGCCGAGCAGCTTCTTGACCAGATTGCGTTTGCCGATCATGGCATAGAAGCCGATCATCATCAGCACCACGTAGAGCCAGTAATTATACTTGGCGATAATTTCCGTCAGCAACTGGTGCATATCAGAGCCCCTCCTCCATGTCGCCGCCGGAGGCGAGATCCCAGAAAAGGGAGACCATGATGCTCATCACCGCCAGACCCACTCCCACTTCGACCAGAAAGATACCAAGGGAATGCCACTCTTCAGCAGCCATGGGAATCAGTCGCGCCAGGGCGGCGTAATCAAGGAACAGCCCGCCGAGCAGGGCGCAGAGCAGGGCGACCCCGACAAAGATCAGCACCCCGAGGTTGCCGAGCAGGCGATTGACCCGCTCCGACATGAATCCAAGGGAGGTCTTCAAATCGTAGGCCAATGCCAGCAGAATAAAGGAAGAGCCGAGCACCACGCCACCCTGAAAACCGCCACCGGGGCTGTAATGGCCGTGGACGATTACATACAGACCGTAAAGCTGGATGAAGGGCACCAGCAGCCGCACCGAGGTGCGAATGATCAGGCTGTCCCCTACCGGGTCGCGACCGACCTGCGCCTGAAGCTGCTTCATGAACGGCTCCTTCGCAACACGCTGACCACCGCCAATCCGGCGCAGTAAATGACCACCGTCTCGAACATGGTGTCATAGCCGCGATAATCGCCGAGAATGGCCGTTACCAGATTGGGAACGTGGGTCTCCTCCACCGCCCTTTCAATATAAACCGGCGACAGATGGCTGTTGGCCGGCGAGGCAGGGTCGCCCCAGGGAGCAAAGTCCCGGGTGCCGTATAGCAGCACAATGCCGGTGGCCAAGGTAGCGAGTAAGGCGAACGTTTTCAATCCTTGCTCCTTCGCGTGGTGCGGTAGATGGCGGCAATAAACAGCACCGTACTGATGCCGGCGCCGACCGTCGCCTCGGTAAAAGCCACATCCACCGCCCCCATCAGAGCCCACAACAGGCACATGAGAAAACTGTAGACGCCAAAGATAACCGTGGCGCTGAGCAGATCACGAACCGTGATGACGGCCACAGCGCAGATGACCACCAGCAGCAGCACGAACTGATCAAGTTGCCACATCATTACGCTTGGTCCTTTCGGCTCCAGGGCTCGACACCAAGAACCAGTGCCGCTTTGGTAATAGCATGAGTCGCCGTGGGACTGGCGATAAACACGAAGGTCGCGATGAACATTATTTTGATGCTGACCAGCAAGTTGGCAAAAGAGTAGTCCGCCAGATTATAGAATGCCACCCCGGCGATCACTAGCATCGCAGCCAAGGAATCACACTTGCCGGCGGCGTGCAGACGGGTATAAAAATCAGGGAAACGCAGCACGCCGAGGACCCCCACGGTAAAAAAGAACAATCCTGCCACTATCAAAAAACCGGCAACCCAGAACATAATGGCTTCCTTTCCGTCAGTCGTTTTCTTGCAGGCCAGCCTTTTTGCGATGCAGAAAATACTTGGCCGCCCCGAGAGTGGCAATAAAATTCAGCAGAGCATAAGCGATGGCAATATCGACGAACATCCCGACATTTTTGTACAGGACTCCGATAATCAAAAGCAGTACGGTCACCTTGGTTCCAATAACATTGCCGCCGAGAATACGGTCAAAGACCGTCGGCCCACCGACCACACGTACCAGGCAAAGAGCCACCAAAACGATAAGTATCAAACTAACAGCCAGAAATAAAGTTTCCATCAGGATACCGGATCAAGAGCCTTGCCGACTCGCCGTTCCATCTCTCCGGGGAGGGATTCAGCGGCACTGCGGGTCAGGGCATAGACAGTGAATTGGTCTTCGTCGATACTGACGGTAATGGTCCCGGGCGTCAGGGTGATCGACTGGGCAAAGGCAACCTTGGCAATAGGCCGCTTAAGACGTGTATTGAACCGAACCAGACACGGATCGATCATCTCGAGCATGCGCGGATGCAATACGATATAGGCAACTTCCAAATTGGCCACAATAATCTGCCAGAACAACCAGGGAAAATAGACAATCACACCAAAAGCGCCCAAGATCCAGGAACGTTTTTTTTCACCATAGAAAAGGAGCTTATGACTGAAAAGAGACACCAACAGACAACTGACAACTCCCAGGGAAAAGTGAAAAGCATCGAACATACCCGACAACATAACCCAGAACAGAAGCATGGTAATAAAGGTGGCAATTTTGGTGGACATGAACAGAACTTTCCTCCGGCGAGCCCAAAGAGCTGCCGGCACAGTCCAAGACAAGGGGCGCCCTGGCTTAATCAAATTAGGCAAGGGCAGGGCAACAGACCTTCAGGAACCCCTCTGATTAGGTAAAGGGCCTGCTGAATTTATTTCTTCTTATATAAAATAAAATTCAAGAGATAAGAGCCATCTTGGCCAACGGCCAAGCCGCTTCAACGCTGAATTTTTAGCACGGTTCCACACAAGGGTCAAGCACCGTATCCCAGATCCACCGCCACCAAATGAAC
>CAZKQY010000320.1:0-5458 GCA_964555005.1 uncultured Syntrophotalea sp.
GGCTTGGTGTTTTTTCAGGGGTGAAGGCATACATCCAGTATGTCGAGGTCCTGAAAAAACAACCTAACGCCGTAGGGCGGACTTTTTGCGACGCCATCAATTATGGACCTTCAGGAGGGTAGTTACAAAATTCCGATTGATGGTAAGTGGTATTTAGAAGATGGTTCTCTTCCATTTTGTGTGGGTGATCTGATCGCCGTTTACTGAATCTCAACCACAAGATATAGTGCCCTCAGTGTCAATTTCTCTGAGGGAGGTTTTACTGTGAATTCCGCATCTTTTATCCATGCCAATCTGCCCCGTGTCCGTTGCAGCAAATGTGGCAAGACCAAGCAGGTTCCCGTTCCATGGGCGCGCTCCGGCAGCGGCTTCAGTCTCCTGATGGAGGCTCTGCTCGTTGTGCTGGCAAAACAGATGCCGGTTCGTGCCGTGGGCTAGTTGATGGGCCTGCATGACGGGAAAATCTGGCGCGTTCTCGATCATTATGTTGAAGCTGCGCGACAGCAGGAGGCTTTTTCCAGCGTTTAGAGTGTCGGCCTAGATGAGACCGCCTCACGCCGTGGGCACAATTACATCAGCCTCTTTCACGACCTGATTCAGAAGCGTCTGTTGTTTGCCTGTGAAGGTCGCGATAAAACCGTCGTTGCTGCCTTTGTCAAAGATCTGGAAGCCCATGGAGGTCAGGTCGAAAACATTGACTCTGTCTGCATTGACATGTCGAAGAGCCATGTGGCTGGCGTTGGCGAACACTTACCCAATGCCGAGATCACCTTCGACCCATTTCACGTCATGGCCATCGTCAACAAGGCCGTGGACCTGGTTAGGCGACAGGAGGCAAAAACCGAACCTCTGCTGAAAAAGACTCGCTATCTGTGGCTGCGCAATGAAGAAAACCGCGGCTAACGGCAGCAAGAACACTTTGACAATTTACCGAAAAGCCGCCTGAAAACAGCCCGAGCCTGGCGCATCAAGACCACGTTGCAGGAGATCTACCAGCAATGTGAAACGCTCACTGAGGCCGAGGCAGCATTGAATCGTTGGTACAATTGGGCAATCCGCTGCCGACTGGAACCGATGAAGGCAGCAGCCCGAACGATCCGTCGTCATTGGAAAGGCATTCTGTCCGGTTTGACGGGCATCTGAACAACGGCGGTGTTGAAGGCACCAATGGTCTCATTCAGGCCGCCAAAGCCAGGGCCAGGGGCTATGGGACCGGTCGGCATCTGATCACCATGGCCTACTTGGTCGCAGGCAAGCTTCACCATCTTCCGGCATCACCCTTCATCACAAGATGTTGTGGTTGAGGAAGATACTTGGTGAACGGAAATGAACTACTTCTACCCACACGATCTGAAAGAGAGCCAACTATTTTCGGGGAGGGTTACAAAATCAATTTCGCAACAGTTCCAACCCGTGCGGACGACGGGCTCGCAACGCAAGCGGAGACCAAATAACATTTCCCAACGAATCTAGTTCGATTCCGAAAACAAATCGAATCGGCGTACCTGCCCGGCAGCTCAGTGCCGCGACTCATGATCTCGATATTGCCCACCTATCTAGAGCAGGCGGTTGCGTCTCTGGGCGGTCCGCTCTTTCACGATTCCGAGTTGCTCCAGATGGCCGTGTGTCTTGTTGACCATGGCCGGAGTGGTGCCTGTCTTCTCCAGGCAGATTTCCTGATTGGCCGTTTCCATTTCCCCAAACGAGCCTCCGGTGCCGCGATGTACATAGCTAAAGCGGAAAAAACAAATGCAAATTGGCGGGCCGTTAATGCTCTTTATGACGTTGCTCTGCGGTATCGCGGTGTTTATGCGCCAGTGTCACGAATGCTCGCAGGTAGTCGATATCGGTGTCTGATGCGCGAATACCTAGAAATATCTGTTTATCGACGCCCTCAGCTCCCAAACGCACCGGGTAAACGGCAAACCTGTCAGCACATTCTTCGACTAGCCAGCGTGGCAAGGCGGCGACGCCACGGCCGCTGGCTACCATCTGCAGCATGATGTCGGTTGTCTCTATCAGTTTGTGTCGCTTTGGGCTGATGCCTGCTGGCGTGAGGAACCGTGTATAAATATCGAGTCGGTCAATAGTGATCGGATAGGTGATCAGGATTTCTCCGGAGAGCTGCTTCGGTTTCACATGATTTGAATTACGCAATGGGTGCTGCGGACCGACAACCAGCACCTGCTCGTAGTCGAACACCGGTTCGAAGAGAAGGCCTTTTTTGTAAAGCGGATCGGGCGTCACCAGCAAATCGATCTCGTAGCCAAACAGCGCGCCAATACCGCCGAACTGAAACTTTTGCTTCACATCCAGATCCACCGCCGGCCACGCGGCCAGGTAGGGTGACGCGATCTTCAACAGCCACTGATAGCAAGGATGGCATTCCATCCCGATGCGCAGTGTGCCGCGCTCGCCTTGCGCAAACTGCCTGAGGCGTTCCTCGGCATGTGCAAATTGCGGCACCAGACGGTTGGCCACCGCCAGCAGGTATTCCCCGGCCTGCGTCGGACGCAGACTGCGGCCCTCACGGCGCCAGATCGCCACACCGAGCTGATCTTCCAGCTTGCGAATGCTGTGGCTCAGTGCGGATTGCGTGAGGTGCAGTTTTTGGGCGGCGGCTGTCAGCGAGCCGTGCTGGTCGACCGCGCTGACGATCTCCAGGTGGATACGTTCAAGAATGGCCACTCAGGACTTCCTGTTTATGAGTTAAATTCATGATTTCATGAAAATATACCATTTGAATTCATAGATTCAAATCGCTATTTTTAGGGACATCATTCAAACTCAAGAAAAGGATACCTTATGGCATACACTCACAATCTTGGTTTTCCTCGCATCGGAGCCAAACGCGAACTGAAGTTCGCCCTCGAAGCCTACTGGAAAGGGCAGTCCTCCCGCGACGAACTGAAAGCGTTGGGAGCCGAACTGCGCCGGCGCCACTGGCAGGATCAAAAAGCCTTGGACCTGGTGACCGTGGGAGACTTCGCCTTTTACGATCAGGTGCTGGACATGAGCTTCACGCTGGGCAATCTGCCCGAGCGGGTGCGCGGCTTCCACGGCGATGCGCTGGATAATTATTTCCGCGTCGCCCGTGGCCGCTCGGCCCAGGCGGCTGATGAGCACGCGCAGTGTGACAGCGGCGTGGCTGCCGGCGAGATGACCAAGTGGTTCGACACCAACTACCACTACATCGTTCCCGAATTCAACGCCGACACCGAGTTCAGCCTGGATGCTTCGCGTCTGCTGGAGCAACTGGCCGAGGCCAAGTCCCAGGGCGTCAAGGCCAAGCCGGTAATCATCGGTCCGGTCACCTACCTGGCCATCGGCAAGGTCAAGGACGGTTCCGACAAGCTCGCGCTGCTGCCGCGTCTGCTGCCGGTCTATGCCGAACTGCTGAACGCGCTGGCCGCACAGGGCGTAGAATGGGTCCAGATCGACGAACCCATTCTCGTCACCGAACTCGATGCCGAGTGGAGAACGGCATTCACCGCAGCCTACCAGGCCCTGAATGCCGGCATGGTCAAGCTGTTGCTGGCCACGTATTTCGGGCCGTTGCTGGAGAACCTGCCGCTGGTCGCCGGTCTGCCGGTGCAGGGCGTGCATCTGGACGCCCTCAACGCGCGACAGGAGGTCGATGCCCTGATTACGCAACTTTCGGCCGATCGCGTGCTGTCGCTGGGGGTCATCAACGGCCGTAACATCTGGAAGACCGACCTGAACGCCGTGCTCGATTGGCTGGAGCCTGTGGCACAGAAGCTGGGCGAGCGTTTGTGGATCGCCCCTTCGTGCTCCCTGCTGCACGTACCCGTTGACTTGGAGAGCGAACAGAAGCTCGATAACGAGATCAAATACTGGCTTGCCTTTGCCCGGCAGAAGCTGGAGGAGCTGCGCATTCTCACCATCGCACTGAATCAGGGTCGCGAAGCGGTCAGGACGGAACTGGACGTCAACCGTGCCGCCATCGAAGCGCGCCGCCTTTCCCCGCGAGTCAACAACCCAGCGGTCAAGGCTGCCCTCGCCAAGGTCGACGCACGACTGGGCCAGCGCAAAAGCCCCTACGCGCAGCGCGCCGCCAAACAGATCCCGCTGCTGAAACTGCCGAAGTTCCCGACCACCACCATCGGCTCCTTCCCGCAAACGGCGGAAATCCGCCAAGTGCGCAGCCAATTCAAAGCCGGCAAGGTCGATGAGGCTGTCTACAAGGAAGCCATGTACACCGAGATCGCACGCTGCGTGCACGAGCAGGAAGCGCTTGGTCTGGATGTGTTTGTGCATGGCGAAGCGGAGCGCAACGACATGGTCGAATATTTCGGCGAACAGCTCAGAGGGTATGCATTCAGTCAATTCGGCTGGGTGCAGTCCTACGGCTCGCGCTGCGTGAAGCCGCCCATTCTGTTTGGCGACATCAGTCGCCCGAAGGCCATGACGGTGGAATGGACCACCTACGCCCAAACCCTGACCGACAAGCCCATGAAGGGCATGCTGACCGGCCCTGTGACCATACTGAACTGGTCCTTCGTGCGCGACGACCAGCCGCGCTCGGTATCGTGCAAGCAGCTCGCACTGGCCATTCGTGAGGAAGTGCTGGACCTGGAGAAGGCCGGCGTGCGCGTGATCCAGATTGACGAGGCCGCGCTACGCGAAGGTCTGCCGCTGCGCAAGTCGCAGTGGAAAAAGTACCTGGGCTGGGCAGTGGAATCCTTCCGCATTACCGCCAACGGCGTGACTGACGAGACGCAAATCCACACCCACATGTGCTACTCGGAGTTCAACGACATCATCGCGTCGATTGCCGACATGGATGCCGACGTCATCACCATCGAGACTTCGCGTTCCGACATGGAGCTGCTCGACGTCTTTGACGATTTCAAATATCCGAACGAAATCGGACCGGGCGTGTACGACATCCACTCGCCCAACATCCCGAGCGAGGAGAACATCGTCGAGCTGATGAAGAAAGCCGCCGAACGTATCTCTGCCGAACGCCTGTGGGTCAATCCCGACTGCGGCCTGAAGACCCGCCAGTGGGACGAGGTGATCCCGGCGCTGACCAACATGGTTCTTGCCGCGAAGATTTTGCGCGCCGCCCTGGCCTGATGTGAATCGCCACCAGCTCTGTATACCTCTTTGATGGTCTCACAAATTAGGCTTTTTTGACCACATGTTTTACTTGGGGAGTTACTTCCCTGGGGGCGAGCACTGTGTTTCTGTCTAGGCAGCCGAGTCACAAGCTCCTCGACGGCATGCTCGGCTTTGCCGCTGGGGTGATTATCGCCGCCAGCTACAAAAAGGTGAAAAAGGTGTCAGGCTTGCAAGAGGTGAAAAAGGTGTCAGGCTTGCAAGGTGAAAAAGGTGGAAAAAGGTGTCAGGCTTGCAAGTTGGCAAGTTGATGTTATCCTTTCCCTATGCCACGTAAACCTCGAATACATTATCCCGGCGCCCTTTACCATGTCAT
>CAZKQY010000321.1:0-3605 GCA_964555005.1 uncultured Syntrophotalea sp.
TATTGTTTGAGGGCAAGTCACCTCAATTTATGCTGCCTCAATAGTTGCTATCCGCCCCCAATCCAAATGTGTGGTTTGAGAGGTGCTGAATAGTTACGATTTAATAAACTTAAACCACTTGGGGATATGATTTATGACCGAGCATTCAAAACAATTTGAAAAAGCCCTTTTATCTCTTGATCGATTAGGAGCCAAACGGGTTGTGACGGATGCCGCAGGTCAGATGACGTCGATGGAAATTGTAGATTACGTCATTGCTACCGCTCTCATGCGTATCGGTGAAAGTTGGGAGCAGGGCGACACCGCTCTAGCCCAAGTATATATGAGCGGTCGTATTTGTGAAGAATTGGTTGACGGACTCCTTCCGCCCGGTGATTGCCAACGCAAAGATCTGCCGCGGATGGCTATTGCAGTCCTTGATGATTATCATCTGCTCGGCAAGCGTATTGTCTATTCCGTGCTGCGTGCAGGCGGTTTTGATCTCAAGGACTATGGACGTGTTACGGTCGATGAAGTTATCCGTAAGGTGCAAGCCGATCAAATCCGCGTACTCTTAATTTCCACATTGATGCTTCACTCCGCCCTGCATGTACGAGATGTGGTGGCAGGCATCAAAGCGGCGCAATTAGACGTGAAGGTCATCGTTGGCGGCGCGCCCTTTATTTTTGATTCTCAATTATGACGCGAAGTCAATGCGGATGCCATGGGTCGTTCGGCGTCCGATGTGACAGAAATTGTCCGAACCATTATGGGAGATATTGCATGAGAAAAGAAACCATGACCTCCATGCAGCGGGTCCTTACCACTCTCAGCCACCAGGAACCGGACAGGGTTCCCCTTTTTCTGTTAGTCACAATGCATGGTGCTAAAGAACTGGGCCTTTCCATTCAAGATTATTTTGCAAAGGCTGAAAATGTCGCCGAAGGTCAGATACGACTCCGCGCTAAATACGGTCATGACTGCCTTTACAACTTTTTCTATGCACCCATAGAGGTTGAAGCATGGGGTGGCGAAGTGATCTATGTCGCGGACGGCCCACCTAATTCCGGTCTTCCATTTATCGGAAAGGCCGATATGATTGCCCGATTAAAACCACCTGAAATCAATAAAACCCCCTGCCTTTCAAAAGTTCTCAAAGCCACTAAAATAATGAAAGCGCGTGTTGGCGATGATTGCCCTATTATTGGCGTAGTCATGTCGCCATTTTCAATTCCGGTAATGCAGATGGGTTTTGGTCCTTATCTTGACTTAATAATGGAAAGGCCGGGCCTCTTTGAAAAACTCATGAAGATCAACGAAAACTTCTGCGTTGATTGGGCCAACGCCCAGCTTGAAGCCGGTGCAACGGCAATCTGTTATTTTGATCCGGTATCATCGCCAACCATCATTCCTAGAGACCTTTATCTACGCACAGGGTTTAATGTTGCCAAGAGTACTATGAAAAGGGTTAATGGCCCTCATGCCACGCATCTGGCCTCTGGACACGTGCTTCCCATCATTGAGGATATCATTCAAACTGGTGCAGCAGTCGTTGGCGTAAGCTGTATGGAGAATCTTGCAGATATCAAATCTGCCTGTCGAGGAAAAATAAGTATTCTTGGAAACCTCAACGGTATCGAAATGCGGCGCTGGAGCGCCGAAGAAACCGAAAACAAGGTGCGGCTGGCCATTGCCGAGGCGGGGCAAGGGGGAGGATTTATACTATCTGATAACCATGGCGAGATTCCTTGGCCTGTTCCAGATGAGACGTTAATGACGATTGCCGAGTCAGTCCGCCGATGGGGATGTTATCCGCTGAATAAGAGGCTTGAGAATGCCTGATAAAATTGCTTTTATATTTTGTGAAAACTTCGTCAGGGACGCGCAGAACGCTTTGGCGGTTGAGGGGCTGGAGGATGCTGTTGTGGCGACTTTTCCGGCCCGATGCGGTCGCCCACCCTTGACTGCAGATGAGCTTACCGCAATCCTAGAGTCCATGGATGATGTCGCCCATGTTGAAGTCTTTGGTTCCTGTTGCTTATCTTCCCTTACTGATTTCAACACTAATAATCGCAGTATCCTGATCCATCGACATAGTTTCTGTTTCGAGCTTATTGCCGATACGGCCCTTATCGAACAATATCTGGCTAGAGGCGCCTATCTCACAACACCCGGATGGCTTAATAGATGGCCTGCCGCTATAGAGCGGTCTGGGTTCGATAAAGAAACGGCAAGAGAGATGTATGCCGAAACAACGTCCGGCATAGTACTTTTCGATACCGGCACGAATAAGCAGAGCGCCGAACACCTGGAACTGTTTGCCGACTTTGTTGATAAGCCGTTTGAGATTCTGTGCATTGGCCTTTCCGTTCTGAGAATGAGGCTTGCAAAGTCGACCCTGGCCTGGCAATTAGCTGATCAGAAAAAGAAATATACCTCTGAACTCCGCGATATTCGAAAACAATCATCCACCCATGCCATGGCGATAGATCTCCTCTCGAACCTCACGCGTATCGTGGATGAGGCACAGGCCATTGAAGCCATGCTGGATGTCTATTCCATGCTCTTTGCGCCACAGCGACTCTATTATCTGGACTTTCAGAAGGGTAAGCCGAACAAGCTCTGGACCAGGCCAACCCTGGCCAATATGCATAAAAAGGAAGCTATTACTACATATTTAGCCGGCTTTAGTCAGGATGTCGGCTATACGGAATCCGGCAATGGGTTTTTACTGCGCATTGTGCAACGCGGTGTGTTTAAAGGAGTGATTGCTATAGAAGAAATCGCCTTACCTGAATACCTGGATCAATATCTAAACCTGGCGCTCAGCATTGCAAATATTTGCGAGCTTCCCATCGAAAATGCCCGCAAATATCAAAAACTCATTCAGACTGAAGAGATGCTAAAAAAAGCTAATGCAGATCTCCGTCACCTGTCCACTAACGATTCATTAACAGGGATCGCCAACCGACGTGCTTACGATAATTACATAGAAAAAGAATGGAAAAGAATGCTACGGAATAACACGTCGCTATCACTCATTGTTTGTGATATCGATTTTTTTAAACTTTATAACGATCTGTATGGTCATAAACAGGGAGACATTTGCCTGCATGCAGTGGCTCAGATCATCCATAATCTGACCATGCGCCCCGGCGATTTTGTCGGGCGCTACGGAGGAGAAGAGTTTGTAGTGGTTTTGCCCGACACAACGCTCCATGGCGCTATTCATGTAGCCGAAAACATTCGGCTAGAGATTGCGCAATGCCGTATTCCTCATGAGCACTCGGTAGTCGCCCCTTACGTTACACTAAGTTTTGGAGTATCCCAAACCATGATGCCAAAAGCGAAGAACATGTCACCGGCAAAGCTGTTTACAACAGCCGATTCGGCTCTATATGAAGCAAAACAACAGGGGCGAAACCGTGTAATTACTCAGAAAGTTGAGGGCGAATAAGGTCGCCATGTCAAGCGTTTAGCTTAATTGAATCATAAGTATGA
The DNA here is from genome assembly GCA_964555005.1 of uncultured Syntrophotalea sp. Classification (GTDB taxonomy): domain Bacteria; phylum Desulfobacterota; class Desulfuromonadia; order Desulfuromonadales; family Syntrophotaleaceae; genus Syntrophotalea_A. The sequence continues at coordinate 3,481 of CAZKQY010000321.1, forward strand.
GAAAAAGCCGCTAGGAGCCTGTCGAACTTGGCGGGCCGAAACGAAAAATTGGCTGTTTGAGACCAGATTTTCGAGAATTGGAGAGTGAATAGCAGGGCTATTTGGCGAAAATTGTCGAGAATATG
>CAZKQY010000322.1:0-2336 GCA_964555005.1 uncultured Syntrophotalea sp.
GGGTCATTCGCGCCGCCGTCGAATCCGGCAAAAAAGTCATGGTCTACGCCGACGAAACCCGCCCCTTTCTGCAAGGGTCGCGACTCACCGCCTGGGAACTGCACCGGGACAACATTCCGGTCACCCTGATCTGCGACAACATGGCCGGCGCATTGATGAGTCAGGGACAAATCGACTGCGTGATCGTCGGTGCCGACCGCATCGCCGCTAACGGCGATGTAGCCAACAAGATCGGCACCTACACCGTGGCGGTGCTGGCTAAAGAGCACAATCTACCTTTTTATGTCGCCGCGCCCATCTCGACCATCGACCCGACCATCGCCAACGGCAGTTTGATCCCCATCGAAGAACGGGACGAAAAGGAAGTAACCCACTGCGCCAACACCCGGATAGCACCGGAAGGTATCGCGGTGCGCAACCCGGCCTTCGACGTCACTCCGGCTCGGCTGGTCAGCGCCATCATCACCGAACAGGGCGTGGCGCGGGGTAACTATCAAAGCGCGCTGGCCCAACTGCTGGCAAAACAGGACTGATGCCTATGGAACCAGACTTGCCGACAACCCAATTGGCTGCCGCCCTCCGCAAACAGGACAGGAAGGGTTTAACCACCCTGCTAACAGCCTGCGGTTATCAAGAGGTAAATAAAAGTGCCTCAAATCTGCTGTTGCTGCAAGATCATGGCCTCAGCGAAAAACAGCTGATCGATCTGAGCCGATCAGCCTTGGCAAGCGCCGCCCCCGATCAAGCCCTCAATGCCCTGGAACGTCTTGCGGGCGAACTCAGCACCAAACAGCTCGCTGAGCTGCTGGCAAAGCCGACCTGTTTCGACGTGCTACTCACCGTATTGGGTGCGTCTCAGTTTCTGGCCACCATTCTGTTTCGACATAACTCCCTCCTCGACAGTCTGTTTCTAAATGACGGCTACCTACAGGCCAGAGACCATGGGGAGATGCTTACCGAACTGCAGCAGCGCATCCCTCAAGGATCTTCCTTCGAGGACTTGCAGCGGGGTCTGCGCCACTTCAAGCAGCAGGAAATCCTGCGCATCGCCACCCGTGATCTGACCGGCCTGGCCGACCTGACTGCCACCACCTCCGAGCTCTCCGACCTGGCTTCTGCCACCCTGCAACGATCCTATCAACTCTGCGATGAACTGTTACGCAAACGCTTTGGCGCCCCCCTGCTTGGTCCCGATAGCGACCAGCCTGGCTCCGAAGCAGAATTTACCGTACTGGCCATGGGCAAGTTCGGCGGTTGTGAACTTAACTTTTCCTCGGATATCGATCTGATTTATTGCTACAGCTGTGAAAGAGGCGAAACAACCGGCATCATCGATGGCGACAGGAGGTGCAACCAAATTTCCCTACACCAGTACTTTGTCAAACTGGGGGAGAAAATCAACCAGGCCATGCAGCAGGTAACGGCGGACGGCTTTGTGTTTCGTGTCGACCTGCGTCTGCGCCCCGAGGGCCGCTCCGGTGAAATCGCCAGCTCCCTGCGCAGCACCGAGGCCTATTATGAATACTGGGGACAAAGCTGGGAACGCTCGGCCATGCTCAAGGCCCGTCCGGTAGCCGGCAGCCTAGACTTCGGCTGGCGGCTGTTACAGAACCTTGAACCTTTTATCTATCGCAGATACCTCGATTACACCATGATCGACGATCTCAAGGTCATGAAACAGAAGATCGACAACAACCTGACCCGCGAACGGGAAGGTGAACTCAATCTCAAGCTGGGCCGAGGCGGAATTCGCGAAATCGAATTCTTTATTCAAGCCCTGCAGATCATTCATGCCGGCAAGAACCCGGCTCTGCGTGAGAAGAACTCCCTGCGCGCCCTGGCATTGCTGCAAAGCCACGGGCTGATCGATGCCGACACGACAGTAATTCTCAGCAAAGCCTATACCTTTTTACGCACCGTCGAACATCGCATCCAGGTGGTGCAGGAACGGCAGACCCATAACCTGCCTACCGATAAAATGGAACTCAAACGGCTTGCCCGGCGCTGCGGCTTTAACGACAGTGACGAATTTGGCCAAGTTTTGGAGAGCTATCGCCGGGAAGTCGCCGCCATCTACCACGACCTGTTCTACACCAGCGAAGAAGAGGCAGAAACCGTGCCCGCCGAAGTTGCCTATTTATTCGACCCGGCAGCCAACCCCGCCGAACTGCAAGAGCTGTTAAAGGCCAAAGGATACTGGTCTAATTGGTTAAAGGAATCAAAAATACCGTATTCTGATGCTGTTGTCACTAACCTGATCGCCCTAAAAGCCATAAATATGAATGGGTTTTTACCAGCTGATTTAACAGGCCATTATTTTGCCAATAACCATGTTA
>CAZKQY010000323.1:0-2491 GCA_964555005.1 uncultured Syntrophotalea sp.
AAATAAACCCTATCCTAATCGGAGAAGCGATGCTCAGGGTGGTCAATTTTCGGTTAGCACAACCCCTGTTTACTGGTCAATTTTAGGTTAGCATTACCACGGGATATTCAGGATGAAGTCGGCAGCACGCTGTGCTTGCCCGGCAGCGACAATGGCGAGCTTCTTGTCATTCTTCAGCACCTTCAGCCATCCTTGGATATATGCAGCACTGTTCTCGATTGTTTGCTGCTCGATACTGGCAAAGCCGCAGAGCATGGATGCCCCAAACTCGGCAACCAGTTCTTCCTGGCTGTAATCGTGGCTGCCAAAGTAGCTGGGATCCAGGATGCCTTTACGGCACAGGCGTGATGAATGGCCGGAGGAATGAGCAAGTTCGTGGAATGCCGTTGAATAGAACTCTTCCGGTGACCTGAACGCTCCCTGGTTCGGAAGCTTGATGTAGTCGAGCGTGGGGCTGTAGCAGGCACGATCTCCACCGTACTGGATGAAAGGTCTGTGCGGCATGTTCGTGATGACCTGTTCTGCCTGCTCAATGGGGGAGAAGGGACTGGCAGGCTGTTCCTCTACGGGAGCTTTAATGCCATCGATCTGCTCCAGATTGAATACGTTGTAGTACCGCAACAACGGCACCTTGCCACTGTCGGAGTTGTCGTCTTCGTCCGGCGCAACTTTGAAGTCCAACCATTTCCAGAACACAACGGCTGTCGACTTTTCGCCCTTTTTTACCTGGCCTCCCTTGGCTGCGGCTTGAAGGTATGTCAGCCAATAGGGAGATCCATAAGGAGAGCAGTTCAACAGGAACGAGTTAATGCCACGGTACGGCTTCTTGCTGATGAGGTTCCTTGGCCCCTCGCTGGATATCCAAGGCTTCTTCCAGGGAATTGTTCCCGACTGTAGAAGTTCCATAATTTTAGCGGTAACTTGTTCGTATACGTTCATAGACCAACCTCCTTTGACAACCCAATAAGAAATCAGTATCGAGTTGTCGGATATAGGGGAGATATTTCCCCATCATATAAAGAGGATTTGGATTGATGTAGAAGGACGCAAAAGGCTATGTAGTTGCTGAGTTAAGGAGATGTTTTGCAAAGGTGAAGGGGTAGGCTGGGCTTTGTGGGTTTAGTGTGAAAATGGCCTGCTAGCAGCGGAGCTTTTGTGCTCGGCAGTAGTGTTTGCAGGGGTGATTGGTTTGCTCTGTGTGGATAATTGATAGCGGCTATTTGTAGATCGAAAAAACCAAAGGGACTCCGGGCTTAATACCGGGAGTCCAACTCAATTCAACGAGCATTTTGCTAAGGGCAAATAATCAGAGGCGAGCCAACAGTAGATCCCCCAGGATCATATCGAGACTTAATTCCAAGCAGCAGATAGGGCCAAGACGGTAACCAAAACAAACACCCGCAAACACCTTTCTTTCCACCTTTCTTTCCACCAAATACCAAAATCTATAAAAATAAAAAACGAAGGGCCTAGCCGAAACCGGCTAAGCCCTTGTTTTTATTGGCGGAGGGGGTGGGATTCGAACCCACGGTGGCTTGCACCACAACAGATTTCGAGTCTGTCACCTTCGGCCTCTCGGACACCCCTCCGTTTATTTTAACAATTACTGTTCTGAATCTTTCTTGCGTTTTGCCCGCAACTGGCGAAAAAAATCGCTTAACAGCTCGCTGCAGGTCTCGCCGAGCACCCCTTCGGTGACCGCTACCCGATGGTTAAAACGTTCATCTTGCGCTAAGTTGTAAATAGAACCGGCGGCTCCGGCTTTTGGATCGCGACAACCAAAGACCAGGCGCGGAATCCGGGCCAGAATGATCGCCCCCATGCACATAACGCAAGGTTCAAGGGTTACATATAGCGTACAGTCGAGCAAACGCCAGGAACCAAGGGTAGCTGCCGCCTTCCGAATAGCGATCATCTCGGCATGGGAGGTCGGATCGTTGCTGATCTCCCGCAGGTTATGCCCACGCCCGACAATGACGCCATTGTGAACCACCAGGGCACCAACCGGAACTTCACCCAGTTCAGCCGCTGCTTCGGCCTCCTGCAGACTGGCTAACATCCAATCCTGATCTTTTTGGTCGGCGAGGTCCACAGGCATTCAATTTAGAAAATTCTTTGCAAAAAATGCTTTTACTGTCTTTAGAGTGGCAATTTATAGCCATTTTTCGCGGACCTGTCAAGCGTGTTCACTAATTGAAGTCGATGTGATCGGCGCCTAAAAGGTATCTACAGCTGGCCAGCGATCAAACGGCAATTTTTTAGGCTATCCCATAACCGACTGTTTTCGGGTACACTTGCTGCTGACAGCCTTTTGCCAACCGCATGAAGTCAGTCGCACCACTAAATATACAGCGCCAGGAGTTTCCATTATGCCCCCAAACCGCGCCAGCGGCATTCTTCTGCATCCAACCTCTCTTCCCGGTCCCCACGGCATCGGCAGTCTGGGTGCCGAGGCCTACCGTTTCGTCGACTTTCTTGCCACCAGCGGCCA
>CAZKQY010000324.1:0-3016 GCA_964555005.1 uncultured Syntrophotalea sp.
TCGCTGGTGGAGCGTCTCGGTCAGCCGGTGACGGTGATCGTCGGCAGCTATCGCAATATCAAGCTCACTACGCCCGAGGACCTGCTGCTGGCCCGGGCCTTTCTCGACAGTCCGCAGGAGGTTTTTTCATGATGCGTATCGGCCACGGCTACGATGTTCACCAGCTGGTCGCCGAGCGCCAGCTGATTCTCGGGGGAGTCGAGGTGCCCTATCGTCTCGGACTGCTTGGCCATTCCGATGCCGATGTGCTGTTGCATGCCATTTGCGATGCCATTCTCGGCGCTCTGGGGGCCGGTGACATCGGCAAGCATTTTCCCGACAGCGATGGGACCTACCGGGGTATCTCTAGCCTTAAACTGCTGCGGCAGGTGGTGGCCCTGGCTGCCGCTCAGGGTTACCGGGTCGGCAATCTCGACAGCACGGTTATCGCTCAGCGACCCAAGCTGGCCCCCTATGTCCCTGATATGGTGGATAGGATCGCTGGGGCCTGTGAAGTCTGTGCCAGCCGCATCAACGTTAAGGCCACTACCACCGAGGAACTCGGATTTGAGGGGCGCGGTGAAGGCATCTCGGCCCATGCCGTAGTCTTGCTGCAGGCCGTGGCGAAATGCTGAGCACGGTCAGTTGGGCCGTTTAATGTAATGGACGGTTGCTTTTCCGGCTAAAATCTGCCACTTTCTGAACTGTTCAGAAGGTGGTTTTTCATCAGTCTGCGGGTTTGTAACCGCTTTTTTTAACTCTACGATCAGGACGACAGCGATCATGGATAATAGCAACGACAGCAACGTTCCTGCGGCCCCGGGCAACTTCATTCGTACCCTCATCGACAGGGATCTGGCCGTCGGCAAGAATAACGGTGCGGTGGTGACCCGCTTTCCGCCTGAGCCCAACGGTTATCTGCATATCGGCCACGCCAAGAGCATCTGTCTCAATTTCGGACTGGCCAGGGATTATGCCGGGGCGCCGGGCGGCAGCCGCTGCCACCTCCGTTTCGACGACACCAACCCGGTCAAGGAAGAGCAGGAGTATATCGACTCCATCAAGGAGAACCTGCGCTGGCTCGGCTTCGACTGGGGCGACAATGAATTCTATGCCTCGAACTATTTCGACCAGCTCTATGCCTGGGCGCTGCAACTCATCGAGGCCGGCAAGGCCTACGTCGAAGATCTGTCGGCGGAGGAGATGCGCAGCTATCGCGGCACCCTGACCGAGTCAGGTAAAAACAGCCCCTATCGCGATCGCTCGGTGGCCGAGAATCGGCGGTTTTTTGAAAAGATGAAAAATGGCGACTATCCCGATGGCGCCAAGGTGCTGCGGGCCAAGATCGATATGGCTTCGCCCAACCTGAACCTACGGGATCCGGTCCTGTACCGCATTCTCCACGCCGAGCATCATCGCACCGGTAACCAATGGTGTATCTACCCCATGTACGACTTCACCCATGGCCAGAGCGATTCCCTGGAGGGGGTTACCCATTCCATTTGTACCCTCGAATTCGAGGATCATCGGCCTCTCTACGACTGGTTCCTCGATCAATTGGAGATTCACCATCCCCAGCAGATCGAATTTGCCCGCCTCAATATCAACTATACGGTGATGAGCAAGCGTAAGCTGCTGGAACTGGTGGAGGGTAGCTATGTCAGCGGCTGGGACGATCCTCGCATGCCGACCCTGGCCGGTTTGCGCCGGCGCGGCTATACCCCGGCTTCCATTCGTAATTTTTGCGAACGGATAGGTGTTTCTAAAAAGAACAGTTGCGTCGATATCAGTTTTCTTGAAAACTGCATTCGCGAAGATCTCGATCACAACGCACCCCGGGCCATGGCGGTTCTTAATCCTTTGCGGGTGGTGATCGACAACTATCCCGAAGGTCAGGTCGAAGAGTTCCAGGCGCCGGTTCATCCTCAGCAGCCCGAACGGGGTACCCGCACGGTGCCTTTCTCCAAGGTTCTGTACATTGAACGGGAAGATTTCATGGAGGAAGCGCCGAAGAAGTTCTTCCGTCTCGCTCCGGGGCGTGAGGTGCGGTTGCGTTGTGCTTATTTCATTCGCTGCGACGAGGTGATCAAGGACCCGACCAACGGCGAGATCATTGAATTGCGTTGCAGTTACGATCCGGCCAGTCGCGGTGGTGCTTCCCCCGACGGCCGCAAAGTCAAGGGCACTTTGCACTGGGTGTCGGCGGAGCATGCTCTTGACGCGGAAATCCGCCTCTATGACCGGCTGTTCGTCTCGGAGAACCCCGCAGCGGATAAGGAAGTTGATTTCAAGGATCAGATCAGTCCCGAGTCGTTGCAGGTGCTGAGTGGCTGCAAGGTTGAGCCGAGTCTGGTCGATGCTGCGCCGGAGAGTCGCTACCAGTTTGAGCGGCAGGGTTATTTCTGTGTTGATCAGGTCGATAGTGCTGCCGGGCGGTTGGTTTTTAACCGCACGGTGACTTTGCGAGATTCTAAGGCTAAGTAGGCGGGGAAGAAGTTGAACGTTCACTACGTTCCGGCTGCGTTACAGGGGAGGGAAGGGTTTCAGGTTTTAACCCCCTGTGAGTGCCGCCGAACGCAGGGATTTTCATCCGGAAAAGTAAGACGCCTGGTCGGGCGGATCCGGTCGATCGGAAAGATCTTAGCGTTTTTCAGCTTTGAGTTGAGCGATAAATATCAGTGGAGAGAGAGCAGATATCCGCTGACCAACAAGGAGAATCCGTTCCATGAGCTTGCGAGTCTACAATACCCTCAGCGGTGGCAAAGAAGAATTCCAGCCGCTGGTCCCCGGCAAAGTCGGCATGTACGTCTGCGGTGTCACCGTTTATGATTACTGCCACATCGGCCATGCCCGGGCCAATATCGTCTTTGACATCATTTACCGCTATCTGCAGTTTGTCGGATTTGATGTCAACTACGTGCGCAACTACACCGACGTTGACGATAAGATCATCAACCGCGCCAACGAGCGGGGAATCGACAGCACCACCCTGGCCGAAGAGTTCATCAAGGCCTTTGACGAGGATATGGCCAGCCTC
>CAZKQY010000325.1:0-6861 GCA_964555005.1 uncultured Syntrophotalea sp.
TGCGTCACAGGGAAGAGATAGTCAAATACTTACAGCTGATCGCTACTCTTTGCCGCCCGCTCCAGCCACCCCTTGAGCGCCTCGATCACAATTACTGCCTGTTTGCCGGTCAGGCGGCGCAGGTCGCCGATTCCGGTCATGCGTTTGGCAAAACGGGCCAGGGCGGTCCATTGGGGGTTGCGTACAGCCCCCAGCTCATAGAGTTGCAGCCATAGCTGGCGGGCTTTCCAAACCGTGGCCGGCATCGGCCGGTCACTGGCACGGGGCAGACGCGGCCGCCAGCCAAGGCTGTACAGGCGGTTGAGAAGCTGCTGCAATTGGCCCTCGTCGAGATCCGCCGCTGATTCCTTGCCGGTTACCGTGGCGCCGATCAAGTCGCGATATTTTTCGTCGCTAAGCCCCAGTTCTTTTTTGGCAATATGAATTTTCGCCAGGCATTTTCGGCGATATTCGGTGGCCATGCCTATACCTCCAGTCCCTTTGTTTATATAACCAGATAACAGGCTATGGCTGAGCCGCAACCAGGAGCCCGTCGGATTTGATGGGCCGAAACGAAAAATTGGCTGTTTGCGGCCAGATTTTCGAAAATTTGAGTGCGAATAGGAGGGTTATTTGGTGAAAATTGTCTCCTGGGATCGCAGCTTTTTATCAGTTGTGATTTTTATCCCGTTGGTTAAACTTTCTGCGGGCAGGACACTATATGGCAATTCAACGTTCTGATCACCATGACCCACGATGAGCACTACGGTTTTTTCCTGGGAGCAAATTCGCAATTAGGGGGAGTTTCACAAAACCGGCTTTCACTGTGTAGCCCTGGACCAGATGTTCGCTCTCAACGAGTTTTTTGAGACTATTCGCCATCTGCGCGGCGAATAGTGTCTTGTTTTTTAAGACCTGGTTTGGGTGGTTCCTCTAAAGCGGCGCGGTTTTAAAGGGTGGATTATCTCCCCGGATATGGAGCAGGCACTGGATGCCTATATTCTTGATGAACCTATCAAGCTTGGCCATTCGGCCGGCATCGACTTTGACGATCCCGATGCGGTGGTTGCCATTGAAATGATTGGCGATCGTTGCGGAGAACAGAGGGAGTTTTTGCAATGAAGATCCGAGTTGAATGTCATGCCGGTTATCGCGCTCAGGAACTGCCACAGCGGCTGTTCCTCGGTCTGCGGCAGGTTGCCGTGATGGAAATTGTCGACCGTTGGCTGGACCCGGAGCACCGCTATTTCAAAATGCGGGGGGACGATGGCGGCCAGTACATTATTCGCAACGATGTGCAGGGCGACCATTGGGAATTGACCCTGTTTGATCGGCGTTGCGGTCCCCGCGATTGAAGAGGTTTCAAACCAGGGCGTCGGCCACCGTTTGTTCTTCTTGAAACAGGCCGAGTAGGGCGTTAAGGGCCGGGGAAGCGGCCATGTCCTTGCGTCGAATAAACAGGGTCGGTACAAAAGCGAAAGGTTCCGCTACCGAATGGGTTTTTACCAATGAGGCAAAGGGGCCGCGTTCAACGAAGGAACGGGGCAGCATGGTGATGCCCATACCGGCGCCGACACAGCCGAGAATCGCATCCAGGGTACCGAATTCCATGAGTTTGATCGGGGTCAGTCCTACTTCTCGCAGCCATTGTTCCAAACGGTTGCGGCAGGAGCAGCCGGGACGAAATACCAGAATGGTGTCGAAATTTCCCGCAGCCGGGGCTGGCTGATCCGGTGCCGTCACCAGAACCATCTCCTCCACGCAGATCTCCTGCTGAACAATTTCACTGTTGGCCACCGGGCCGCCGACAAAGGCGCCCTCGATATCGTAGTTGAGTACCTGTCGCACCAGTTCCTGACTGGCGCCGGTTTGCAGACCGATGGCTACTTCGGGATATTGATGGTGATAGCGGGCCAGCACTTTCGGCAAGTACACGGCGGCCACCGTATCGATGGCACCGAGGCTCAGCGGCCCCTGGGGGTGGGCGGAGCCGGTCATCGCCAGGCGTGCTTCCTCGACGGTGCTCAGAATCTGCCGGGCATAGCCCTGCAGTCTCTTGCCGGCACTGGTCGCTACCATGCCCCGTCCGGTACGGACAAACAGGCTGGTGCCGAGGTCTTCTTCAAGTCTACGAAGGCGGGTGGTGACGTTGGACTGCACATAGTGCAAGCGCTCTGCGGCGCGGGATACGCTGCCTTCCTCGGCAACGGCGAGAAAAATGCGCAAAGAACCGAGATCCATAATCACCTCTCCTTAAACGATATTGTTTTTAGTGATGTACTTGATCAATCTAAATCATTTGACATGAACTGTCTATTCTATCTAAGGTTCTTTTTGAGGCATCGTGGCCGGGTTGAAGGTTGCCCGGCGGCGCTTGTTTCGGGCAGCGTCTGAGTTTTATAACGAGCCTAACAGGAAAGGAATTCATGATGAGCCAGGTTATTAACGCAGATCCTCATGGCAAGATCGCTTTGCAGGCTTATGATCCGGTGGCGTTTCACACTACAGGCAAGGCAACGAAAGGCAACCCGGCCATTTTGGCCGAATGTTGCGGCTACAAGTTTGCTTTTGCCTCCGAGGAAAACAAAGCCACCTTTGAAAAACAGCCGGAGCAATATCTGCCTGCCTACGGCGGCTATTGCGCATTCGGGGTTTCCATTGGTGTCTTATTTCCGGTGGAGATCGATACCTGGGAAATCATTGACGGGCGACTCGTTCTGCAATACTCCCGGGAGGTAAAGCAGATGTTCGAAGAAGACAAGGTCGAGAATCTCCGTAAGGCCAATGATAATTGGGCTAAAATGGAACCGGTGATGGCACAATAGCCTGGTGTCGTGTCACGCGTGCTGTGTCCGGCCAAGTCTTGTCCTTTTTACCCTGTTCTGCTTCAAAAAAATCCCGTTTAAGCTATGTATGGCTAGTCGAGAATTTTTCTTCATTGATCAGGAAAAAAATTACGGGGACTTACCAGTCCCCTCAGCCATGATATGACACGAAGGTTCTGAGAGGGTTCACAGCTTCAATGATAAAAAGGGTTCCTCATGTATGGGGAACCCTTTTTATCCTAACAGTCAGTCCTCGCCTAAGTTGTACAGAGCTTTACTCTGACTCTGGATCAAGTATGCAGAGATTGCCGGCGGGGTTGGGTCGAAAACAGCCGTTGCAGGAGGTGCAGCGGGCCGCTCGGCGGTCTCCAGCCTGCCAACGCCTCACCAGGTGAGGTTCCGCCAGGAGGGGGCGTGCCAGGGAGAAGTACTTGATTGCTGTCGTTTCCAACAAATGTTCCATTACCTCGGGCGAGCGTAAACCGCCTACCAGCAGGATCGGGATATCAAGCTCTTCTGCGAGCTGCGCCGCATATTTAGCGTTGTAGGCTTCTTTTTCCGGAGCGTCGATGCGGGTACGGCAAGGTCCAAGTCGGCCGGCAGCCATGGTGCCGACGCTGAGTTCGATAGCGTCGATGCCCCGTGCAGCCAGTTCATGGCTGACATAGCGACAGTCTTCAAAGGTCGCACCGTTTTCGATGTTGTCTTCCGCGTTTAGTTTAATCAGCACCGGGAAGTTTGTGCCCACCCGATTGCGCACCTCGTCATACGCTTCCAGAATGATGCGCGCCCGGTTTTTGATTGGTCCGCCGTACTCGTCTGTACGGCGATTATAATAGGGGCATAAAAATTGGTTGAACAGGTAGCCGTGGGCACCGTGAAGTTGCACCCCGTCAAATCCGGCCGCTTTTGCTCGCGCTGCGGCATCGCCGACAGCCTTGGTCAGGGTCCGGATATTATTTCGGGACATTTCCTGAGGGATTACCCTGAAAAGTAAATCAGCTACCGCAGAAGGGCCCCAGATCTTGCGGCTTTCCGGCTGATAATTAGTTTGCGAGCCACCGTAAGCAACCTGCAATACAATCCGGCTGTCATGACGATACACCATCTCGGTCAGGGGCCGGTATTCCGCGATAAAGCTGTCGTCATAGATGCCCATCATGCCGGGGTTGGGCTGTTCTTCCTGCAGGGGAGAGGCATAGCCGGTAATAATCATCCCCGCTCCGCCCCGGGCCAGGTTCTCATAGAGCTTGAAAAGAGGTTCGGTCATGCGGCCGGTCGCATCGGCCATGTTTTCCCATGTAGCACTGCGGACCAGGCGATTTTTGAGGGACATAGAGTTTATCTTGGTGGTATCGAATAGACTTTGCATCGTGTTCCTCCTTGCAAAAAAACTTTCAGGGTGTTTTAGCCTCTCTGATTAGTTGCCTTAATTTCCCTTGCGTGCTATTTTTAACCATAAGATTACTTTAGTCAATAATGCACGTTTTTGATACATAGGTACTTTTAGGAAACTATAGGCGAAGAAGAGAGGTTATGAAGAAGAGTCTTGAGGTGAAAAAAACATTGATCTTTCGCGACAAGGAATATAAATGCGGTATAGATGTAACCTTGGCGGTCATCGGTGGCAAATGGAAATCGGCCATTCTTTACCACCTGGCGCAACAGACAATGCGTTTCTCTGAACTGCAACGCCAGTTTACCGTCACTAGCCGCAAGATGCTCACCCAGCAGTTACGCGAACTGGAAAAGGACGGCCTCGTCCATCGCGAAGTTTATCCCCAGGTGCCGCCCAAGGTGGAATATTCTTTAACCGTTAAGGGCCGGAGCATCAAGCCGATTCTTGATCTCATGTGCGATTGGGGGGCGGGATATGCCAAGGGTTGAAGTTGGTGTATTAATAAAAGGCAGGATTATTCAGGAGCGATATCACTATAAGTGACTGCAGGGATCAATTTAAATCATTTGACATGAACAGCCAGCCTTTTTATTGTTAGATGTAAGGGGCTTGCTGCTCGGCTGTTGAGCGTCGAGCAGCTTTTCAACACAGGCCGGACGGTTCTGGTCCGGCAGTAATAGTAAGGGAGAACACAGTCCATGAGCAATGCACCCAATACCCATGTTCGCATGTTCGGTTCGCTGCATACTATTCGCCGCAATCGGGGACTACCCTCCTATGAAGACCTATACATTCCCCCCGAGGGTTATACCGGCTTTGACCTGGCCGAGAAGCTGGATCTGCCTTTAGAAAAGATCGAGGGGGTGTTCATCAATAATAAAGCCATGTCCCTAGAGGCTCTTATCCGGCCGGGGGACAAGACAGCCATGATCTCTTCCGGCGTACCGGGTCCCCACCGGTACTCCCTCGGCATTCATTCCGCCGGTAAGCATTTGAACAAGTAGTTTTCATCTGGAAGCGGCCCTTTTTCCTAATCTTGGCGTCAATTCGTATGCTTGATTGTGGCGTGGTCCATCCGCAGATCTCGCCTTTCGGGCAACCGAAGCCGAACCTTTCCGTGGATCTGCGAAAAGGTGCGGTGTAAACGGCTATGCCTTTGCGCAAGGACTTGATTTTCTTGATCTTGGGAAAAGTTGCTCGTTTCTTGTACTAATTAATATATGGCCCTGTGTCCATCAAAGGTTTCCGGATGGAAACTCGATAGTTGTATGATGGTTTGAATTCTTTTCGAACCAGTCAGTTTCCACCCTGTTTAACCTTGTAGCCGAGTCTGGCTATTTTTTTTTGCCAATAGATCTCTGTGGTCCCTCCCCTTTTTTATTTTCCCCTGTATAACTACACCAAGAAAATGTATGTCGATATTTTTAACACTTAGGATGAATCGGCTATGCCTACCTAAAAAGTGATTGAAAAACAGTGGTTTACATTTCGGAATGGAAATTGCAGAAACCAAATGTGTTTGTTTGCTCGATCATTGTGACCGAAATTAAAAATACAAAAAAGGAGGTAACATTGAAGAAAACAGCACTATTGGTTATGTTGTTTTTGTTGATGCCGATGGCATCGTGGGCCGCTTCAGAGATTATGGAGGGGGATTACGTCAAAACCGCAGTCAGCGATAACGGCACCCTCGGTTATGGGTCCAGTATGTCACCAGGTATTATGCATGACACTACAGGTTCTGGTACGTTTGGCGTCGACGACTACCTGACCCCCGGTACCCCCTGGGAGATGTTTGCGGTCTCTTCAGAACAAACCGGCAATTTGATGAATAATAATACGTCCCCTACCGGGGGCTCTATTGCAGGGAGCATTGTCTCCACCTCCAGTGCCTCTGCAGATAATTATGTTCGTTGGGAAGGGACCTCTAGCGGTTATTTTGATATTGCTATTGACACCTACTTCAATAACGGCGACGAAAGAATCAGCTTCACCACGCAGATCACAGCTCTTTCATCGTTAACAAATCTCAACTTTTTGCGGGCGCTGGACCCGGACCCGGATGTAAACACATATGGCGACTACAACACGGTTAATAACCGTGGGTATGATGTGAATAATGACGGAGATTATGATGATACCGGTGATATCGCGCCCAAAGATTGGGTCCACGCAGAAGGACTAAGTACCGGTCTGACCATTGGCCTTTATACTGATTCAGACTTGACTCACAATACCGGTATTAGCTCTTATTGGAGTACTCTTGCTGCCACCTATTTAGGGGGTGTCAATGATGGTAATGGCGACTACTCCATTGGTCTTGCCTTCGCTTTGGATGAGTTACTCTCGGGAGAATCTGTCTCCTTTGATTATGCTTACGTTATGGGTGGATCTTTGGGCACGGTCGATCTCCCCGGTGATGACCCCGCTTCTGTCCCCGAGCCGGGCACCCTGGTTCTTCTTGGTTCCGGTCTGGCTGGTCTGGCCCTGTATCGTCGGCGGGCAAAAAACTAAGTCTGTTCAGGTAGGATTTTATCCGTATTACAAAAAAACCCGTCTGGATTGACGGGTTTTTTTGTTGGTGTTTTCAGATTGTTTTAGCAATAGAAGGTGAGCTTGTTGTCAGCAAGATGCTTCTTTTATTTGGGTATTATTGGC
>CAZKQY010000326.1:0-2738 GCA_964555005.1 uncultured Syntrophotalea sp.
ATAGCCCCGTCGATGGCTGCGAATGACACGCCGACCTTGCGCAAAATAGCGGCTGCGGCTCGACGGCCTTGATGATAATCATCCACCAGATAGGTGTTCAAATCGGGCAGCACCCCATAACCGATGGTCGCTTCATCCACTTTATCAATGGAAAGGTGAATAGTTTCCGCCCGGCCCCGCATATGCTCCAAAGCTCTTTTCACCAGACTGGCAGCTAAGGACTCAAGTTCCCCTTCGCTGCCCAGACGCTCGGCGCCGGAGAGATGATGGCCATTGCGGGAGGCCTGCATGCGGATACTGTAGAGGGGCTGTTTCATGGCTCGAAAGCTAGCACGGTTTTTAAAATATTGTCAACCATGCAAAGAGGCATGGTTGACTTTGACTGTTCGGCTGCCCCATTGAAAAAGGCCGCCCGAAAGCGGCCTGGCAATCTGCGCTCCGCCTTAGCAGAGGGGGACATCCCCTGACCTACTCTCCTGCATATGGCAAAATTCTCGAATCTGCCGGGCGATTCCCGGGCCATCGATACCGCACAGGGCCCGAAGTTCCTGCTGAGTTCCCTGTTCGACAAAACCATCGGGCAGCCCAAGGCGCAGCACACGAGGGGTTAATTGCTCTGCCGCAAGCCATTCCAGGACTGCGGAACCAAAACCTCCGGCCAAAACGTTTTCCTCCACAGTGAAGACCAATCCGGTACGTTTTGCCTCCGCTGAGATCATTTGACCATCGAGAGGTGCGAGGAAACGGGCGTCGATTACGGCCAGGGACAATCCTTCCTTGTCTAAAACAGCCGCCGCCTGCAGGGCATCACGGCAAACCACCCCAAGCGCAAAAATAACCCCGTCTGTGCCCTCCCGCAGTTTTTCAGCCCGTCCGATATCGGCCGCGGCGGGCAAGTCCCCAAGGGAGAGGCCGAGGGCCTGCCCCCGTGGATAACGATAGGCGAAAGGCCCGTTCACCGTGCTGGCGGTCACCATGGCCCGCTGCAGTTCCAATTCATCCCGCGGTGCCATGATAGTCAAATTGGGAATGTGGCGCAAAAAGGAGAAATCGAACACGCCATGATGAGTAGGACCATCGGCCCCAACCAGACCGGCCCGGTCAATGGCAAAAGTAACCGGCAGATTCTGCATGGCCACGTCGTGCAGCACATTGTCATAAGCCCGCTGCAAAAAGGTCGAATAAAGAGCCACCGTGGGCCGTAGTCCCTGACAGGCCAAACCGGCGGCAAAGGTGACTGCGTGCTGCTCCGCGATCCCAACATCAAAAAATCGTTCCGGAAATTTCTGAGAAAAGTCCTTCAGCCCGGTCCCTTCAAGCATAGCGGCGGTAATGGCGATGATTCGCTCATCCTTTTCAGCTAACTCGACCAGAGTTTTACCGAACACACTGGTATAGCTGACCGGGCCCCCCTTGCTGACCAGAGGGGCCCCGGTCTCCCGATCAAAGGGACCGATACCATGAAACAGCGAGGGATTTTGTTCGGCGGGCTGGTAGCCACAGCCCTTGCGGGTAACCACGTGCACGAATACCGGCCCTTGAAGATTAACCACATTCTCAAAGGCTTCAACCAACTGGTCGAGTCGATGGCCGTTAAGGGGACCAACATATTTAAAACCAAGGGCCTCAAAGAGCATGCCTGGGGTAAAGAAACCCTTGAGGGACTCTTCGGCGCGACGGGCCACCTTGAGCAGATCCTTGCCAAAACGCGGCACACTGTTGAGAAAGTTCTCCGCCTCTTTTTTCAGCCGTACTACCAGCTCCGAGGTGAGTTTACGATTAATAAGGGAAGAGATCGCGCCGACATTGGGCGAAATGGACATCTCGTTGTCATTGAGCACGACGATGAGATTTTTCTTTAAATGACCGGCATGATTGAGCCCCTCAAAGGCCAAACCACCGGTCAGGGAACCGTCGCCAATAACGGCAACCATCTTCTGCTGCTTTTGCTGACAGTCGCGAGCGGCGGCCATACCGAGAG
Organism: uncultured Syntrophotalea sp.; assembly: GCA_964555005.1. Lineage (GTDB taxonomy): Bacteria > Desulfobacterota > Desulfuromonadia > Desulfuromonadales > Syntrophotaleaceae > Syntrophotalea_A. The sequence goes on from CAZKQY010000326.1 coordinate 1,982, forward strand.
CGGCGGAAATGGAGGTGCTGCTGTGGCCCACATCAAAGGCATCATGAGGACTTTCCTGACGCTTGGGAAAACCGCTTACACCGCCGAACTGGCGCAGGGTGTGAAAACTGTCCAGGCGACCGGTGAGGAGTTTATGGGCGTAAGCCTGATGACCGACGTCCCAGACAATTTTATCTTCCGGAGAGTTCAACACCCGATGCAGGGCGAGAGTCAGCTCGACGACCCCCAGAGAGCTGGCCAGATGGCCACCGTTGGCGGATACCGTGGATATGATCTTATCACGCAATTCACCGGCAAGCTGCTCCAGGTCGGCGTAGGACAAGTCTTTCAATTCGGCAGGGAATTGCAGTTGCTGCAGAATACTCATTGCTGGACGTACTCCATGGTTGTTTTAAAAGGAGCGATCGACGATGTAATGGGCTATCTGCCGCAAAGGCTCGGCCGTTTCACCAAATACAGTCAAACTTTCCAGGGCCAGATCCCGCAGGTCTTGAGCCCGTTGCCGTGCGACGCTCAATCCAAGCAGCGCCGGATAAGTAGCCTTGCCCCGCGCTTCGTCGCTGCCGACATCTTTGCCCAGCAGGTCTTGATCGCCAACAATATCGAGGATATCATCCGCCACCTGAAAAGCTAACCCCGTCGCCTCTGCATAACGGGTCAGAGCATCATAGGCTGTCTCATTCGCCCCGCCGAGCAGAGCGCCGACCTGTACCGAGGCCAGAATCAGAGCGCCGGTCTTATGGGTATGGATATATTC
>CAZKQY010000327.1:0-2769 GCA_964555005.1 uncultured Syntrophotalea sp.
CTATGAAACCAAAATACAGTTGGTATCTATAGATTTCAACCACTTAAGGCAAATAATGTGCCATACTTTATCATGATTTTAAGGTGCAGTCTGAAAGAAGGGCTGCCGAGCTCAAAAAACCTTTTGTGATTCAACATGCTGATTTCACAGCCTATAATAAGAATACTGCCCATTTTCCTCCCCTATAGAAAAAGCTTGCCATGGAGCGTTATCTCTGATAATGTATTGCATGATAATGAAACCTGGACTTTCATGTGCAATACTTTCTCGGAGGTTCGCCATGACAACATCCCTGCCGCCAAAACAACACCTCGTATCTCTTTTTGGCCAAAACCCATGCTGGATGATCCAGCCGCTGGCTGTCGAAATGCGCTACTCCATTCCCTCGGTTCGACGGTTTCTGGCCGAGGTGGGCTACTACAGCAGCTTTACCCAAAACGGCGCCTGGTACACCCTTCGTTCCATTCCTCGCTTCGGAAGAAACGGGTTATGGTTTTATCGCGATATCGGTTTCTCCCGTGCGGGGAGCTTGACCAAGACCCTCATTGCGCTGGTCACCGAGAGCCCGGCCGGCATGAGCGCAGAGATGTTAGGGGAGACACTCCGGTGCCGTTGCCATGGGGTCCTGGTGAATCTCTGGCGCAAAGGCAATATCCAGCGAGAGAAAATAGGGCGACGCCAGGTTTATTTTGCTGCCGATTTGCACAAGGCAGAGAGGCAGCGACAAGCGCGGTCTGCACAACATCTGCCCAAGGTTCAGTTTTCTGCCGAGATGGCTGTCCTGGTGCTATCGGAGTTTATCCGCAGTCCCGGTTCAAGCTTCGAGCAATTGGCCGAAAAGATCTCCCAAAGCAAAAAGGTGACCGTACGTCCGGAACAAATCGAACATCTTTTCGACCAACACGGGCTAAAAAAAACGATGCAGACTGCGGGGCCCGAGCCCTTGAAGCATTAGGCTGTGTTCTGAAGCAGTTGTCAATGGACACATCGCCTGGCACCCTGTTTCCAGAGCCTCCGGTCATCCGATTCACGCCTCAAGAAAAAGAACGTTCTTGCGGAACCCGGCTTCTGGTGCAAAAGACCCGTCAAAAGAAAGTATTCAAAATGACCGGCCCCCTGATCGCGCATGAAACCGTCAGGCAATGCCCGGCCTGTGGCAAGGTCTTTGGTTCTCATACACTGCTCCAATTGGCGCCAGCCCGATCAAACGTCGCATACGACGTCATGATTTTTGTTGGACGGGCAATGTATCAACGCCATAAAACCACGGAGGAAATACGCGCCGAATTAGCTGTCCGCAATGTCTTTTTGTCTCTCTCAGAAATCAATTACCTGGGCCGTAAGTTCATTCTGTACCTGGCTCGTGCTCACCGGCAGGCCATACCACGGATTCGAGAGACCATGTCAACGGCCGGGGGTTACATGCTCCATCTGGACGCAACGCACGCAGGCGATGCCCCCGCTTTGATGACAGGCCTTGACAGTCTGAGTAAAATCGTGCTGGCCAACATCAAAATCCCAAGTGAGCACACCGATCATATCATCCCCTTTTTAAACGATATTAAAGACATTTTTGGAACACCCCGAGCCTGTGTGCATGACATGGGGTCTGGCATATGCAAAGCGGTTAACCAGGTGTTTCCAGGAGTGCTGGACTTCATTTGCCACTTTCACTTCCTGCGTGACATCGGTAAGGATTTCCTTGATCCCGCATATGGGCAACTTAGAAACCGTCTCCGATCCCATGCAATCAGTTCGAAACTATCCGCTTTGGCTCGTGAAACACGTCAGGCTGCGTGTGAGCAGTCTTCCGATCCAATGAGCTTGGCACAGGCCATTCTAAGTGCTGAGGAAACACCGCCGCTTTTGCCCCTGCTATCCGCCTACAGCTTGGCTTCGTGGGCATTAGATGGCAAACACACGGGCGATGGTTATGGGTTCCCCTTCGATCGTCCCCTGCTCACCTTTGCCGAGCGACTGATCGACGTGGATCACCAGATGCCTCGCCTGTTAAAACTCTCCAAAAACGACGAATCCAACAACATCCAATATCTTTACAAGCTGTATTGGGCGGCATCTGAAGTTGCAGAAGATCCTACCGTTAAGAACCTGGTTGAGGAACTAAAATGGCGAAGCCGGATCTTCGATTCGTTGCGAAAGGCCATGCGGATCGCTTTACCTGGCGGCAACGGTCTCAATGATGACGGTACAACCCAAGCCATGTCCAGCATCCAGGAAGCCGTGAAGCGATTCCGAAGCCGGATCGATCAGGATCCTACCCTTGCTTCCGATCCGCTTTGCCTGAAGATGGCCAAACAGATCGACAAATATCGTGACAAGCTTTTTGCCGATCCAATTGACGTTGATACACCATCAGGACCCGTTCGCATATATCCTCAACGGACCAACAACATCCTTGAACAATTTTTTAGAGAACTGAATCGCGGCAACCGACGCAAAACAGGAAACAACTCTATGCAACGGGTGCTCAAGAACATGCTCGCGGATACACCTTTGATAAAGAACCTGGACAATCCCAATTATATGGCGACTCTGTTAGGGGACAAGACCAGCCTCGAAGGCCTCTTCGCGAGCATGGATCCGATCCCTGTCGCAAGCGAGATCGAATTACAGTCCGGGGTAGATCGTATTCTACCGGGGTTTCGAAAAATCATAAAGCTGCCGACACTACCGGAACATCTGATACGGATGGCGGCCAATGACGATTTGCAACAAATGGCCACATCCAACTGAATTTTGTTTTCATAG
>CAZKQY010000328.1:0-3810 GCA_964555005.1 uncultured Syntrophotalea sp.
ATCTCCACGTCGGCGCTGTGGTCGATCCGTCCATCGCCCACAATGATTCCGGTCTTACCAGCGCCAGCACCAGCTGGTCCCTCGGCCTGACCGAAGACAGCAGCCTGCTTTTGCAGAGCATTGCCGGAGACGTAGCTCTTTACGGAGAGCACCCCTACTATACCGCCAGCGCCAACAAGGACAAGTGGCGGCGCGTGCTGCCGGCCACGGTAGAGATCGATGCAGGCCGAGATATCCTCCTCTACCAGCAGTTCACCATGCTGCCCTCCGCCGAGGGTAACCTGAGCCTGGTCGCTGGCCGGGACATCGTCGGCATCTCCGACAGCGATTACACCCTGCCCTCCATCATCATGGATGACTCCGCTCCGGCGGACATCTACGGTACCAGCGGCTCCGTCCCCGAGGCGCTGCACAGTGTGGAACCGCCGGTGATCCGCAGCAGCGACCTGCATGAGAACAACACCACACCGGTGGTCGTTTCGGCCGGGCGCAACATCGAAAACATCGGCCTGCGCCTGCCCAAGGTGGCACACATATCCGCCGGCGGCGACATTCGCTTTATTCAGTACGTCGGTCAGAACCACCATGCCGACGACGTCTCCTCTATCACCGCCGGCGACCAGCTCGTGGTGGAATCGGGTCTGGTCGACCTCAACAACTATGGCATCGAGCAAGGCGGACCCGGTTCGCTGATCGTCAATGCGGGCTACAGCCTCGATCTCGGCAGTTCGAACGGCATCGTCACCTACGGCAGCGAAAAAAACACGACGCTCGGAACCAAGGGCAGCGACCTGCTGGTTGATATTGGTTACGATCTTGATTTCTCCCTGACCGATGGAACCGCTGATTTTTCCTTGGAAGATGTGGCCTTTTTCTTTTACGGACATGTTACCCAAACATCCGATGCGGAGGAAGCTCGCAGAAAACTGCCCCTCTTCTATCAAAAACTCTTTGGCGATGAGGACGGGAATATAGATTACAAAGGACTCGAAAAGGATGATAAAGGAAACTTCATTCTTATGGGACTAAAGCAATACGGGGAAAAATACAGCCAAGCTTTGGCCGACGGACAGGTGACGGAAGCCAATAAAATCGTTGACGAAGTGCGTAGTGGATTGATTTCCAAGGTGTTGGGCGAGGCACCCAACACCTTGGAACGGCAGAACGGAAAGGGTGATCTCGATATGGTCGAATCCCTGATCCGCACCGCCGGAGGTGCCGACGATATCTTCATTATCGCGGCGGGGGACGGCAACATCGGTCGCAGCACCATCGGCGGCAGCGACAGCGGCAACGATACGGGGATTATCACCATTGCCGGGGGTGATATCGGGATTTTCTCGGTTGGCGACCTTAATATCAACGAATCACGAGTGATGACCTTCGGTGGCAGCGACATCCTGGTGTGGGCCGACCGGGGCGATATCAACGCCGGACGCGGGTCCCGAACCGCCATCAGCCGGTCGCCGATAATTGTCACAGAAGACCCTGTCACCTACGAACGGTCCATTTCCTTCCGTCCGCCGGCGGTCGGCAGCGGCGTCCGCGCCCTGACCTATGATGCCGATGGGGTGGCCGGACCGTTGAAAAAACCCGATCCGGGGGACATCGCCCTGATCGCCCCCGACGGCATCATCGACGCCGGTGAAGCGGGCATCGCCGGCGGCAACATCCTGCTGGCCGCCACCGAGGTGCTCAATGCCCAGAACATCAGTTTCTCCATCGGCTCGCAGGGCGTTCCGGCTTCTGGCGGCTCCTCGGGGCTCGGCGCCCTGGCCGGCGTCTCCAGCCTCAACGAAGTGAGCAGCCTGATCGACCAGGTCAGCTCTTTCGGCCCAAGAGAGGATCTGACCCCCTCGAAGCTGGTCGACGATTTCATCGGCAAATGGCTCGATGTTGAGGTGATTGGCTTTATTTTGTAAGTGTTGCAGGGACTGGTGGCAGGCACTTGTCGGCTAATAACTATTTTCAGGCTTTCGACCAATAGTTGAAAACGGTACTTAACTGGAGGAATCAACGTGTTTTCAAGGATTTTGCACAACAAAACGACCATGTGGCTGCTGCTCGGGCTGGTTTTATGGATGGTGCCGAACACGGCAGCGGCCTGGTGGGAAAAGAACTGGCAGTTTCGGGAGAAGATCACCCTCGACGCCGGTGCTGCCGGCATCACCGAGAGCCAGACCGAGGTACCTGTGCTGCTGCGGCTGCACACCGGCAACTTCGATTTCGCCAACGCCAAGACGGACGGCAGCGACCTGCGCTTCATCGACGCTGACGACAAAACGCCGCTGAAATACCATGTCGAGCAGTATAACGCGGCCGAGGAGATGGCTCTGGTCTGGATCAAGGTGCCTCGCCTGACCACCGGCTCGGTGCAGGAAGCGGTCTGGATGTACTGGGGCAACGACCTGGCGGCCGATGCCCAGGACCAACCCGGCACCTTCGGCAGCCAGCAGGCTCTGGTCTACCACTTCGACCAGAGCGAAGGCGCGCCGCGGGATGCTACCGCCTACCAGAACCATCCCGGCGGCTTTTCCGGTGAACTGGGCCTGCCCGGGGTGATCGGCAACGGTGTCGTACTGCGCGGTGGCAGCGACCAGATCCGGGTCCCCTGGTCTCCCGCCCTCGATTTTACCGAAGGCTTCACCTTCTCCACCTGGATTCGTCTCAGCGAACCGCAAACCAACGCCGTGCTCTTCGCCGGACGGGACGAAAAACGCAACCTGCGCATCGCCGTTGACGGTCTGCACCCCTATGTGCTGGTCAGCGGCGAGGACGAAGAACCGTCCCGCATCGAAATAAGCGGTGAGCTGACCGCCGGCAGCTGGCAGCAGCTGGCAGTGACCGTCGAACCCAAGGGCCGAGTGGTCCTCTACCTCGACGGTCTGGAGGCCGGCAGCGGCAAGTTGACTCGGCCATTGCCTAAATTCGCCGGCGAATACCTCATCGGCAGCCTGCCCGACGGCAGCGCCGCGCTGAACGGCGAACTGGACGACGTCACCCTGGGCCGCACCGTGCGCTCCGCCGCTTGGCTGTCTGCCGCCTACCAGAGCCAGGGACCGGGCAGCCAACTGGTCAGCTACGGCGAGATCATCGCCGGCGAAGGCGGCAGCGTCACCACTCTGCTCATCGCCACCGTCGCCGATAACATCACCGTCGACGGCTGGGTGATCATCGGCCTGCTGTTTCTGCTCGGTGCTCTCAGCGTCATGCTGCTGATCAACAAATCCTATAGTTTCAGCCTTATGCAGCGGGAAAACAAAGGATTTCTGGAGGCCTTCTGCCACGTCAAGGATCTTGATCAGCTTTACGGGCAGGAGAATGACTACGGCAACTCGCCTCTGTTTATCATCTTCCGTAAGGGGGCCGACGATCTACGCAGCTGGGGAGAAAAACATGCTCACCTGGAAAACCCGCGCCTGTCGGCCAAATCCTTCAACATCTTCAAAACTGTTCTGGAAAACGGCTACATGGAACAGAACCGCCGCATCAACAACGGTCTGGTGCTGCTCACCCTGGCCATCAGCGGCGGCCCCTTCCTCGGCCTGCTCGGCACCGTCTGGGGGGTCATGAACACCTTCGCCGCCCTGGCGGTAGCCGGCGAGGCCAACATCATGGCCATCGCCCCGGGGGTCGCCTCGGCCCTGGCCACCACCGTAGCCGGCCTGGTGGTCGCCATTCCGGCCCTGTTCGGCTACAACTACTTGGCCAGCAAGTGCAAAATCATCGGGGCCGACCTCGGACTGTTCGTCGATCAGTTTGCCAACATGGTGGATCAGGAGTTCGGAGACTGATATGAGGAGACGCAAC
>CAZKQY010000329.1:0-5274 GCA_964555005.1 uncultured Syntrophotalea sp.
CGCGGAGAGGGTGAACTACCCCTGCACGGATTGCTCGAAGCCTGGCAACAAGACCGGTTGCCAACGGAGGTGCCGCGCCTGACCTGGCGCGATAACGACCGCATTTGCGAAAACCCCGACGGACCTCTGCTAACCGACCTGGACAACATCCCCTCGCCCCTGCACCTCGGCCTGATCGACCTGAACCGCGGCTTTGTCTATCTGGAAACCAGCCGTGGCTGCCCCTATCGCTGTGCTTTTTGCATGAGCGCCCTCGATCAAACGGTGCGCTCCTATTCCATGACCCGCATTGAACAGGACCTACGGCTGCTCATGGACAATCGAGTGGCTAAGATCAAGCTGGTCGATCGCACCTTTAATTACGATCCGGAAAGGGCTCGCCGCATCTTTGCCTTTATCCTGCAACACAACCGCGGCAGCCATTTTCATTTTGAAATTGGCGGTCATCTGCTGGATAAAAAAACCCTGGAGCTTCTTGCGACGGTGCCAAAAGACACCTTTCAGTTCGAAATCGGTGTTCAGTCGACTCTTCCAGAAACCCTGCGCACCATCAACCGACCTGCCGCGCTGGAGCTATTGGAACAAAACATTCGCCACCTGCGCCAGATGGGCAACATTCATCTTCATCTCGATCTTATTGCCGGCCTGCCAGGAGAGGGCTATCGCGACGTTCTTTCCTCTATCGATCGAGTGGCCGCCCTGCGCCCCCATCACCTACAGATCGAACCGGTCAAACTCCTGCCCGGCGCACCTCTGCGGAAAGCCGCAACACGGCACGGCATCCGTTTCGACCCTCATCCTCCCTACAGCGTACTGACCACCCCGCAACTGAGCTTCAGTAAACTGGAAAGCCTGCAGGGGATCGGACGGCTGCTCGACTTGACCCTAAACGCTGACCGAGGTCACCAGTTTCTAACTGCCCTGACCGAAGTTAACGGCTCTTTCAGCAGTGGGCTGGAAGCTCTGGAAAAGTTCTGGAGACACCAAGGTCTATTTCGCCGCCTCCTTTCCCAACGGGATCTCTTTAACCAATTGTGGACCTTCGTCCACACCAGCTACAGGGGGCAAATCCGCGCGCGCCTCGGCGAATGTCTTGGCTGGGACCTGGCGATCAGTGAGCGTATCCCCCAGGAAAAAGCCCCCGAATTTCTTAATACCCATCTGAACGACTCGGAACAGCTGCGGGTTCGCACAAGAATGCAGCGTATCGTTGCCGCCTTGAAAGGCCAAGGGGTCAAGGTTCAGCACTTGGCGGCTCTGTTTCATCACCAACCCCAACTCCCCGAAGACAGCCTGATCTTGTTTCTCTATTTGACCCGACCAGGACGCCCCATGCAAGTCCGCCAACTGTCGCTCTGAAGATATTCTCCAGAATTTACGGATCAAATCTCTCCTCGCTGAACGGCACATCCTACCCAACCCCCTGAAAAATAATTTAAATCCTCCCTTTAAAGATGACTATTTTGCGATAGATTTTTAACTGTGGTTGTTGCTACCGAAGAGCAATCACTTCTTTAGCGACCAAACTTCCGCAGGAAGGGCCTGCGGCGGACCAGGTCGAATCAATATTCTATGGAGGTAAAGAGATGAAAAAGTGGGCGTTTATTCTGATTACTGTCCTGCTACTCGGGACCACCTTCACCGTCAGTTCACAGGCCGCCATCGAAGTCGAAGGAGATGTCTATGCCGGCATCTGGGACAAGTACATGTGGCGCGGCTTCAACCTGAGCGACAGCCGACCCACCATTCAAGCAGGTATTGACCTCTCTGCAGGCGGCTGGACTCTCAGTACCTGGCACAACTGGCAGCTGGCCAGCAGCGACAACCTCCGTTCCGGAGAATTAAACGAAACTGACATCATCCTGACCTACGCCTTTGACATCGGCGACATGATTTCTATGAGTGTCGGCGACATTTTCTACTCCCTGGACTTTGATGGAGCCGAGGACACCAACGAACTGTTTGTGACCGCCACCCTCAACACCCTGCTTTCCCCGAACCTGAAAATCTCCTGGGACTGGGATGCCGCCGAAGAAGAGGGGTTATTCTACAGCCTGGATATCAGCCACAGCTTCGACCTCGCCCAGTGGATGGAAAAATCCACCCTCAACCTCGGCGCCCTGGTGTCATATAACCAACACTGCGATTATGCCGTTGATGACTATGCCGGATGGCATAACTACGAGCTGAGCGCCAGCCTCGATTACGCTCTAACCGACCAGTTGACCATCAGCCCGATCATTATTTTCTCTTCGGGCATCAGCAGCGCCGCCAAGGCGATCATAGACACCGAAACGGCAGGAGCCTTGAACCTGACATTTACCTTCTAAATAAAAACTCGCAGCACTATCTCTTGGAGATCAAACCGAGCCATAAGCTGCCAAGTGTGGTGGAGAGGAGGAGGCATCCCCTCTCCACCGTTCCTTGCGGCCATAGACCGCCAATAAGAGCAGCATCGGACGATCCGCAAAAGGCCTGTTTCGCAGCCAGGCCGCAAACCTCGGCAGCAAAGACAAACACGACGGGAGGAATACATGAAAAAAGTTCTCTGGAAAGCGATCATCGCCATGACATGCGGCCTGGCCGCCATGACCCTGGTTATGACTCCGGGCTGCAAACCGAAACAGGCCGACCTGGAAAAAACCACCTTGCGCATCACCTGCTGGGCCGGTTATGCCAAGCCTTACGAAGCGGAGTTCAAAGCTTTGGTCAAGGAAAAATATCAGGTCGATGTCGAACTGAGCGTTCACAACCCCACCGATCAGGATGAATTTTTTCTAGCGGTACAAAACGATACAGCCGACCTCATTTCACCGCCCATTGAACTACCGAAAACCCCTCGTTTTTATACCTATGATGAGAGTCATCCCTATTTACAGCCGGTGGACATCAACAACATTCCCAACCTGAAAAAGATGCTGCCGGTTTTCCGCAACGATACCACCCCCATTTACGATGGACGACGCTACGGCGTTCCTTACAACTGCGGACCTTACGGGCTGGCATACAATGCCGATCAGATCAAAACGGCCCCCGACAGCTGGAATATTCTCTGGAAGCCCGAGTACGCCGGCAAATACACCATCAACAACAACTTTCCCAAGGTTAATGTCTGGATCACCGCCCTGGCCCTCGGCTATTCCTACGACGATATTTTTGACATCGATAACCTCGATCGCACCAAGGTCCAGAAACACCTCGATCTATTGGCCAAAAACGCCAAGAGCCTATGGGATGGCGCCGCCAATCCAGCGGAATTTCCCGAGCTGACCCTGGCCACTACCTGGGGCTTTGCCGCCCAGCAGGCTAACATCCAGGGGGGCAACTGGTTGCTGGCCGCCCCGAAAGAAGGCGGTACTGCCTGGATCGATTGCTGGTATATCGGTGCCGGCGCCAAAGGCCTGACCAAACAGTTGGCTGAAGAATGGATCAACTTTATGCTCGCCGAGAAACAACAGGCCGATGTGGTAAAGGCCCAGGGGGTCTCACCGGTAATCACTGAAGTCGGCCAAGCACTCAGCGACAAGGAAAAGAGCATGTTCCACGTCGGCGACAACAACTATTTCAAAACTGTCGCCCTATGGCGGGTGATGACCGAAGAAACCGAACAGGCCTTCGCTGCCATGTGGCAGCAAGCCAAAACCAACCGACCATGACAGTCCCCTGCTGCCGACTCTCCAATGGCAACAGGATTCATTAACCATCCGAGGGCTGAACGCCAAGGAACATGATTCGCCAGGGTCTTCAGACCACACGCTCACAGCGCAGAACGGAGGAACGCCATGCGAAAGAGAAGTAAACTACTGATCGCTATTACTTGCGGGATGGCAGCGGCATTGCTTGCCTGTACCGCCGGTGCGGTAACCATTCGCAACATTCAGCCGGGCGAGGACGTCTTCGGCTATGTACAGCGCACCACGGGGGCCTTCGACCAGGTCTTGTACCAGCAGGTAGTCGGTGCTGCAAATGCTTTCAAAGAAGGGGATGAGGCCATCGGCGTGGCCGCCAACGACGAAGCCAGTCGGGAGAATGCCCGCAAGCTTCTGGCCAACAGTAAAATCAAGGACCTGCTGGCCAAATCGCTGTTCGTCGATCATCTGGACAAGCTGATCATGGATACCACCGATCCGGCCCAGTATGCCAAGGTCAAAAACTGGACCCTCGGCGAGCTGAAAACTTTTTTGTTGACCAAGTCTGAAGCCGAGATAAAGGGTATCATGTACGGATTGCACAGCGACATCATCGGCAACGTGGTTAAACTCATGTCCAATGATGAATTGACCCGAATCGGCCAAACGGTGTTTAACCCCCTGCCGGGCTCCATGCTCGGCGCCAAAGGGTATTTCGGGGCCCGCATCCAACCCAACTCTCCCACCGACAACCCCGAAGATATCGTCTGGCAGATCTTTGATGCCTATGCCTATGCCGTCGGCGACGAAGTAATCGGCTGCAACCCTGTCGACAGCCAACCACAAAACATCGAAAACATTGAACTGGCCATGCGCGACGTGATGCAAACCTTCGACGTCGACCAGCACTACCCCTGGTGCGTCCTGTCCCACATCGACGTTCAAGCCGAAGTCGAAAAGAACAACCCGGGTTCTACCGCCATCTGGTTTCAGAGTCTGGCCGGGGTCGACGACGCTAACCAGACCTTTGACCTGACCATTGAAAAAATGATGAACTACGCTCAAATGCGCACTGGCAAGTACGGTCTCTACCATGAAACCGGCCAAGGCGCCGACTTCACCAACGGTCACGGCAAGGGTTTTGATATGGTGGTCCACGAATCGCGCAAATACGGCTTCGCCCGCGCCCTTAAGCAGCAGGTTGCCGCCGCCCAGACCACCGGCCAAGGTGCCTGGTGCCACCTCAATGACGTGGCCGGCTTCATCGGCCCCGAAATCTTCAAAACCCGCGAGCAACTGGTACGCTGCTGCCTGGAAGACATCGCCATGGGCAAGCTGCACGGCCTCTGTCTGGGCCTCGATATCTGCTCGACCCTGCACATGCCGGTCTCCCTTGATGATCTCGACTGGTGCCAGGACCAGATCGCCCCGGCCAACCCGGCCTACCTGATGTCCTTGCCGACCAAGAACGACCCGATGCTTAGCTATCTGACCACCGCTTATCAGGACCATGTCCGAATCCGCGAAAAATTCGGCTACAAGGTCAATGACGCCATGTGGAACTTCTTCAAGAAGATCGAAATCATCGACCAGAATGGCAGACCGACGAAACATTTTGGCGATCCCATCTGGGTTTACTACCAGT
>CAZKQY010000330.1:0-5315 GCA_964555005.1 uncultured Syntrophotalea sp.
CCAGGCCCCCGGGGATCCCCGGGGGCCTGGGTATCGGAAGTAGCTTAGCTAGATTATTCTTCCAGCAGAGCGGCATGAGCAGCCGCCAAACGGGCGACAGGCACCCGATAGGGGGAACAGGAAACATAGTCAAGACCGGCATTGTGACAGAAGATGACGCTGCTCGGTTCACCGCCATGCTCACCGCAGATACCGAGCTTAATGCCCGGCCGGGCCTGACGGCCCTTTTCGCAGCCGATCTTGATCAGCTGACCAACACCTTCCTGATCGAGAACCACAAAGGGATCGTCAGCCAGCACGTCGCGATTAACATAAAAAGGCAAAAACTTGCCGGCATCGTCGCGGGACAGACCGAAAGTGGTCTGGGTCAGGTCGTTGGTTCCAAAGGAGAAAAACTCCGCCTCGCCGGCGATTGCGTCGGCAGTCAACGCAGCCCGGGGCAACTCGATCATGGTGCCGATGAGATATTCAACCCGAATGCCATAACGGGTGAGTACCTCCTCGACGACCCGCACCGCATTAGCCCGCAGCACTTTGAGCTCGTTTACATGGCCAACCAGAGGAATCATGATTTCCGGCACAATCTCATAACCCTCATCCTTGACCAACTCACAAGCCGCTTCCATAATGGCCTGCACCTGCATGTCATAAATTTCGGGAAAGGTCATGCCCAAACGGCAACCTCGATGTCCGAGCATGGGATTGAATTCATGAAGGAATTCAGCCTTCTGCTTAAGAATCTGGGGCTGCACCTGCATCACCGCAGCCAGCTCATTGATATCTTTATCGGTGTGGGGGAGGAACTCATGCAGAGGCGGATCGAGCAGGCGAATGGTCACCGGCAGGCCCTTCATTTCACGGAACAGACCGAGAAAGTCGCTTTTCTGCATCGGCAGGATCTTGGCCAAAGCCCCCTTGCGACCTTCAACATCTTCGGACAGAATCATTTCCCTAACCGCCATGATGCGGTCGTGCTCGAAAAACATGTGCTCGGTACGGCAGAGACCGATGCCTTCGGCACCAAATTGACGGGCTACTGCAGCGTCCTGCGGCGTATCGGCGTTGGTGCGCACCTTGAGACGGCGAAAGCTGTCGACCCAGGTCATGAGCTTACCAAAATCACCGGTCAGTTCCGGCTGCACGGTCGCCACAGAACCCTTCATGACTTCACCTGTAGAACCGTCGAGGGTGATCACATCGCCTTTTTTGAAAACTTCACCGCTGTTAGTGACAAACTGCTGGGCTGCATAGTCGACTTTGATACCACCGCAGCCGGCCACGCAACACTTTCCCATACCACGGGCGACAACCGCCGCATGAGAAGTCATGCCGCCACGGGCGGTGAGAATCCCCTGAGCGGCGTGCATACCATGGATATCCTCGGGGCTGGTCTCGATGCGCACCAGAATAACCTTCAAGCCGAGCTTGCTGGCCTCTTCGGCATCCTCGGCGGAGAAAACAATTTCGCCTCCGGCAGCCCCCGGCGATGCCGGCAGGCCGATAGCGATGACATCTCTAACCGCCTTAGGATCAAGGGATGGATGCAGCAGCTGATCAAGCTGAGCAGGTTCGACCCGCAGTACCGCCTCCTTTTTGTCGATCAGACCTTCGGCCACCATATCCACGGCAATCTTGATGGCCGCCGTAGCGGCGCGCTTGCCGCCACGGGTCTGCAACATATACAGCTTCTTTTTTTCGATGGTGAACTCGATATCCTGCATATCCCGGTAGTGCTTTTCCAGAGTCTGCTGAATATCCATCAGTTGCCGATAACAGTCAGGCATCACCTCTTCCAGGGAGGGCAGAGAACCGTCGCCGCCAGCCTTGTTAATGGGCTGCGGGGTACGAATCCCGGCCACCACATCCTCGCCCTGAGCGTTGAGCAGAAACTCACCGTAGAATTTGTTTTCGCCGGTAGACGGATTACGGGTAAAGGCCACGCCGGTGGCGCAGGTGTTGCCCATGTTGCCGAAGACCATGGCCTGCACATTGACCGCAGTGCCCCACTCAGCCGGAATGCCGTTGAGCTTGCGATAGGTGATGGCCCGCTGGTTCATCCAGGAACCGAACACGGCGTTGATGGCCCCCCACAGCTGCTCCTGGGGATTGGTGGGAAACTCGCGGCCGAGGGTCTCTTTAATCTTACCCTTAAACTGTTCGACGAGCTGCTTGAGATCGTCGGCGGTCAAGTCGGTGTCAAGATGGACGCCACGCTCGTCCTTAACCTGTTCGAGCAAGTGTTCCAGCACCGAACCGTTCATCCCCATGACCACGTTGCTGTACATCTGAATGAAACGCCGGTAAGAATCGTAGGCAAAACGAGGGTCACCACTCTGCTCGATGAGGCCCTGCACCGTTTCGTCGTTGAGACCGAGATTCAACACCGTATCCATCATGCCGGGCATGGAGGCTCGGCCACCGGACCGAACGGACAACAACAGAGGATTCGCGCTGTCACCGAATTTTTTATCCATGGCCGTTTCGAGATGAGCCAGATTTGCCTCAACTTCCGCTTCCAAGCCTTCGGGATAGCGGCGATCATTTTTATAAAACTCGGTGCAAAGTTCCGTGGTCAGGGTAAAGCCGGCCGGCACCGGCAGGCCGATAGCGCTCATCTCCGCCAGGTTAGCCCCTTTGCCCCCGAGCAAATTTTTCATTTCCGCAGTGCCCTCAGTCTCACCGGCACCAAAAAAGTAAACATATTTGACCGCCATGAAGCTGTCCTCCTGAATATGGGTTAGTCGAGGCTGGTTCCCGACAAAATCTTCATTATTATTGTGCCGTTAATCGGCAAGTTTGGAAAAATCGGCAATCTGTTCCAGTAGCCGAGCCACTGAGGTCAGCAATGCCAGGCGGTTGGTCTTGACCCCTTCGTCATCGGCCATGACCATTACTCCTTCAAAAAAGGCATCGACGGGCTCCCGCAAGGCGGCAACGGTCTGCAGGGCATCACCATAATTACCCTTGGCAACCAGCTTCCGGCACTTTTCAGCCGCCTGCTGCGCAGCCTCAAAGAGCACCGTTTCGCAACTTGCTTCGAATAATGTCGAATCGATCGCCTCATCCACACCGCCTTTAATAATATTGCCAATGCGCTTGAAGGCAATCACTAATTGCTGATAATCGTCATGGCTACGAAAAGCAGCCAGTGCTTCGACCCGGGCCAAAGCATCACCCGGCTCGTCAAAAGCAATACTGAACACGGCCTCGACCACATCCTGCGGTTGCCCCTGGGCCACCAGCTGATGGAAGAATCGCTGACGGATAAAGGTCTCTACTTCGGCAGCCACCTCCGCCGCCGGCCGGTTCAGCTTAGATTCCAGCAGAGCGATACTTTGCTGAATCAGGGAGGACAATGACAAACAATAGCCCCGTTCCAGAACAATATTGAGAATACCGATAGCGCTACGGCGCAAGGCATAGGGATCGGCAGTACCGGTGGGTATCAGACCGACAGCGAAACAGCCACAGATCGTATCGATCTTATCGGCAATGGAAACAAAGGCGCCGACGCTGTCTACAGGCAGTTCACCCCCCGCCTGTATCGGCAGATAATGTTCGTAAATAGCACGAACAACCCGCTCGTCTTCCCCTTCCAGACGGGCGTATTCGCGTCCCATGACCCCCTGCAGTTCGGGGAACTCAAAAACCATACCCGTTTCCAGGTCGCACTTGGCGAGCAACGCCGCCCGTTCAGTCAGCGCCACCGCAGCCGGGTCGAATTGCCGGGCCAGGCCGGGCGCCAGTTGTTTGAAGCGCAAAACCTTTTCGTAGGAACTACCGAGTTTGGTCTGATAAACCACATTTTTCAAGGCATCGAGGCGACTTTCCAGGGAGACCTTGCGGTCTTCGTCCCAGAAAAACATGGCATCGGCCAGGCGGGCTCGCAGCACCCGCTCATTGCCGCGACTGACCACCGCCGGATCTTCGACCTTGGTATTGGAAACCGTAATAAAACGCGGCAACAAGTCCCCGTTATCGTCGACCAAAGTAAAATAGCGCTGATGTTCGCGCATAGTGGTGATCAGCAACTCACGGGGAAGAGCCAGATAGCGCTCCTCAAAGGAACCGATCACAGCCATGGGATATTCAACCAGATAGGTAACTTCGTCCAGCAACGCCGGGTCCGGGTTGAGCCGACCACCAGCCTGTTTTGCCGCCTGCTCCACACCTTCGGCGATCAGGGCTCGGCGCTTGGCAGGATCGGCAATCACAAAATGATTTTCTGTTGCCGCCAGATACTGCTCGACATTCTGCACCTCAAAAGCTTCGGGGGCCATAAAACGATGGCCCCGAGAAAACCTGCCGCTTTCAAGGTTACCGTAACTGAAGGGCACAACGACACCATCAAACAGGGCAACGATCCAGTGCATGGGCCGGGCGAAGCGAATATCGAGATCATTCCAGCGCATCGACTTACGAAAGGTCAGGCTGCCAATCAGGCGCGGCAAAATCTCCGGCAACAGTTCGCTGGTCGGTCGCCCTTCCTCTACCTTGGAAAGGTGCAAATATTCGCCTTTGTCCGTCTCGATCCGGGACAGCTCGGCAACCTCGACTCCGTTGCTGCGGGCGAAACCAAGGGCGGCCTTGGTCGGGTTGCCTTCACTATCGAAAGCCACCTTAACCGATGGACCTGCCACATTGAGTTCCTGGCGTTCCTGATGGGAAGACACGCCGCTGACGGCAATAGCCAGCCGGCGAGGGGTGGCAAAGGTGCGCAGGTCGTCACAGGAGATACGGGCGTTTTTCAATTCCTTGGCCAGTAGCCGTTTAAGATCGGCCATGGCGACCGGCAAAAACCCGGCCGGAATTTCTTCGGTACCCAGTTCCAGGAACAGTTCAGCAGACATAGGGGTTGCTCCGTACTTCTTCTACTAAAAGACAAACCACGGAAAGAACTATTTCCGTGGTGCAAATAACAGGGGATCCACTCCGCTACCCTTTGAGCAGCGGAAAACCCATCTTCTCCCGCAGAGCCACATAGCCTTCGGCACAGGACCGGGACAGGGTACGCACCCGGCCGATGTAGTGGGCTCGCTCGGTAACCGAAATGACGCCCCGCGCATCGAGCAGGTTAAAGGCATGGGACGCCTTGAGTACGAAGTCATAAGCGGGAAAGACCAGTTCTCGTTCCACCAATCGCGTGCATTCCTTTTCATACATGTCGAACAACTTGAACAACATCTCGGTGTCAGCCACTTCGAAATTATAAGTCGAAAATTCGACCTCGGTCTGATGATGAATGTCGCCGTATTTGATACCCGGTGCCCATTCCAGGTCATAGACATTGTCTACGCCCTGCAGATACATGGCAA
>CAZKQY010000331.1:0-3552 GCA_964555005.1 uncultured Syntrophotalea sp.
CCAGCAACGCCCTTGCGATTCGGATTGTCTTCCCCCTGATCGGGGCGACGCCTGTTTCTTGCAACAGGCCGGGTTTGCCAGCTCCGCTGGGCAAACCAAAAAGGGCGGCAGATTTAATAAATCTGCCGCCCTGGTTCATCGAGAAACTTGTTCCGGCTCATTTGATGCGCAGGTCGATGTGCCTACGCTTGCTTTAGCTTCCCGACAAATTGGAGCCTTGACCACCGCTCGGCAGCGCAAAACGACGCAGCGCGTTGACCCGTTGTTTATAACAGTGCCGTCCTCTTATTTTTCTACCTGCGCCGGGTGTTTCATAAACGGAGCCCATTTTGCTTTTTGATCCAAACGGGGAACCCATAACGGTTCGACATGAGGGTATTCCCATTTATAGTTCGGTACCCGTTTGATCTGGAAACTTTCCGCTAAGGGGTGTTTAAAGACTTCGCGCAAATGCCGGTATTGAAGCCAGTTGAATTCTTCTCTTACTTCATTCTTGTCAACCGTCGGTTTTTGACCTTTGGGAAGATATTTCAGATTATCTTTCAAGTCCCGCAATCGTTGAAGGAGTTCCGGTTGATCGTACTCCCACGCAATTTTACAGTCATCCAACTGGTCTTCCGGAGTCTCTGGCTCATATTTCCAATCTGACCATCGTTTATAGGGAATAGGATTCGCCTTGTTGAGGGTTCCAAAGATTTTCTTAGCATTCCAGGATTGAATGCCATCTTTCCACACGCCCATCCAGGTTTCTCCAGTGTCCATCCGCTGAATAACAACGGCATGCCCTAAACTCGGATCTATACTCAGGGTGCCAAATTGTAGGCGTCCGCCGGTAATATAGGCCATCGAGTCAAAAATACAGGGCGATTGTCCCACAATTCCCCGCAAGATAGTACGATCGACAACCCCGTCGGGAAACATTTGATCAACAATCAGCCGACAAATGGCGGCCGTATAATACAGCGCTTCACAGGAATGCCCATGATAACGAATAATATCTTTCATGCCGAATTTCAGGGCATATTTGAAATACTGTCCTGCCGTTCCTTCAGTATAGATCGACTCAAATTCTGGCAGGTACTCACACTCCTCCTGGAGCGGAGCATAAAAGGTACCTGTTTTGTCAATTGAATCCGTGCCCCGATAAATATATTTCGGAGGACTGTCAAATGACTTATAGGGCTTTTTCATCGCCTCTTCGAGCGCTTCATACTTTTGCTGTTTTTCCTGCCAATGTTTTGCAACAGCGGCATTTTCTTCATCTGTCAGCGCAGAGGCTGTCGAAACGAAGCTCAAGCCCAGGATAAAAATACCGGCAAGCAATCCGATGGCTGAAAACCTGCGAAGATAACCTTGATGGCAACTGCTGAAAAAGTACTTATATTCATTCTCCTTTCAAAAGGGGTTTAGGGAACATCACCTACATTCCCTATGCCCCGCGTGCGGTCATATCAGTGCCAGTTGTGAAGTTCTGTTCTGGCCGAGGTATAACACCATGGACGCCGATTTCTGCATCGCCGTCCTCGAAGATTCTAAAATAAAGCGGTCTTGAATTTATATTCCCACTGTAAAAAGAACCAGGTTGCCTGCTTATCGGAAGCGACGTTTTCAGCAAATTCATCAGGCCAGAAGTGACCGAGACCTGTCATAATCGTGTGGTTTTTAAAATATTTTATGGTTGCAAGAACATCGATTTCCTTGCCCACATCATTACCGCTTCTCCCGGTTTTATCCCGGTAGGCTTTTCTATTAAGAGACCAACCGTCATGGCGATCAGCAAGCTTGAATTGATGCACTTCCCCTTTAACTGAAAGCCACTTGCGAGGTTTTATGGTGACACTGGCTTCGTAATCCTGCAAATTGCTCCAGGAAAAAAGGTTCATTCGGCCATACATTTTATCTTTGGCGCCGAAAGCCTCATGGAACGTTTCGTTTTCTCCGTCATTGGGGTCGCTATCGCCCGAAGCATAGGAGTAGGCGACGCTCAACCGTGGTTTCCAGGTTGTCGGGAAGGTATAAGCAAGCATTGCGTGATAACCATAGGCATCGATGTCATCTTTTGCAAAAGTACCCTCCTCCTTAAGATATGTTCCTTCCAGTTCCCATCCATGCATAGATGCCACCAAATGCGCACCCACATACCATGAATCCAGATTGTCCGGCGTTTTATCCACCTCCCCTGCGTAGTTCGCATGGTCATCTTTTTTGGTAAACACCATGGGTTCAAAAACAAGTTTCAGCGGTTTTTGCAAAAGCTCAAAATGGCTATATAGTGCAAAACTTTCATAACCGTGGCGATGATTAAGGCTGAATTGATTAACTTCGTGCAGCATGGTTTGACCGTAGAAAAAATCCACGAATCCTCGATCAAAAACCCATGACAGTTTTGCGGCGTCCCAAATCCATCTCCCGGAGTTGCCCCATTCACCAGGGCCAAAAACCCTGTTGTCTCCATAGGCGATTTTTTGACGTCCTGTTTTGATGCCAACGCCCGTGTTCAGGATATCTTTAACCTCGACGTAGGTTTCATAAAGTTCCAGTCGATCTTTTTGCGGATGATTGATCCTCTCGAAAGTGCTGTTGTAAAAGTCGTCATCCGAAAGTGCATAATCCCAAGCCTCTGCATGTTGCCCCCACAGAGCAACGTGAATCTTGTCTGTTGGGTACCAATCCAATCCAGCGCGCAGTCTTCCAAGCAAAAAACCATCATTTGCTTTTCCTTGCCCCGGATTATCTCCATAAAATTTTTGGTTAAAACTATTCTGGAATTCATATCGCGCCCGGAGTTCTGTATTGAAAATTAGTTTTGGAGCCACATTTTCCTGCGCCTGAGCTAAAAACAAGTCCTGGCCTGTCATGGGCCCTAATAATCCAATAAATAAACCCAACAACAGGAAACCGCTGTACTTGCATGGAAAATCCTTTTTTTTCATTTCTCTCCTCCTAATAGAATTCATGACAACATGGTTGAAACGACTAACAAATAATAAAATTTCATTTCGACAAAAGAACGTCACACAACTCAAAGACCTAAATTAGCGTGCCATCGTTTCGATTTACTTTTACTCTGTTGACGCTTTTAAACGACCATGCGTTTAAAATGGCCATCAAAAAAAACCATTACAGAGTGCTTGAAATGGTAAGTGCTAAAATCTAAGGATTTATCAAAATACAAAACCCTCCGTCGAGGGTATACATATGGCGAAGATACTCAGAGTTCGTCAGAAAACCATGGATGGATACGGGGACATCTTCATATAAAAAACAGGCAAGAGTCCCAAGGCCAAGGAAACCAAGCACTTGCACGAAGGCATGATTTTAAAAACAACACAAACAAACAGATTAACCTAAATTAAGGGAAGAGTCGTATTTAAGAAAAAGTTATTTGATTTTAAATACAAATAGACGCGTTATGCATCTATTTGTATAGCGCAATCGAAAACCATTGTCAATATCCCAGATCCACCGCCACCAAATGAACAAGGGCTGGGCTTGCCCATTTTTGCTGTCTTTGGGCGGGAGCAGGGGGTTTCCCCGCACCGGCTTTCCCTT
>CAZKQY010000332.1:0-4802 GCA_964555005.1 uncultured Syntrophotalea sp.
GAACCGATTCCGCCTGATTGCGCACCAACTCCATGACCAGGTCCGAAGGGCGCTCTCGGTCGTGAAAGATCCCTTGGGGAATCAACGGCACAATATTCATCATACTGGCGCCCAGTTTGCGGGCCGCGACCGCCAGGGGCAGGGTTTCGTGGTCGTTGACGCCGGGGATATAGACGGAATTGACCTTGACCAGCATACCCGCTGCCACCGCCGCTTCGACCCCGGTCATTTGCCGCTCTAGAAGCAATCTGGCCCCAGCTTCGCCGGTCAGTCGCCTACCATCGGCCCGAACCCACTGATAGACTTTGGCCCCTACTTCCGGGGTCAGAGCATTAATGGTTACGGTTACGCTATGTACGCCAAGATCTTTAAGATCGCCGATGCGTTCCGACAACAACATGCCGTTGGTGGACAGACACAACATCAGCTGCGGAAAGTATTTTTTCACCAAACGAAAAGTTTCAAAGGTATTTTCGTTGGCCAGAGGATCGCCGGGACCGGCGATGCCTACCACGCGCATGTTCTCGCCGCCCTGAGGATGATTCATGACCAACTGTACGCGATCAAGAGCTTCGGTGGGCGACAACACCCGACTGGTGACACCAGGGCGATTTTCGTTGGCGCAGTCAAATTTGCGCTCGCAGAAACCGCACTTGATATTGCAGCCGGGAGCCACCGGCAGATGAATACGACCAGCCTTCTTGTGGTCTCCGCCAAAACAGGGATGCCCCCCTTTGTGTGTATCTCCAGAACAAGATGCTGCCGCCATGATGACTTCTCCTTTCATAAAACGTCCCGCAAGCCTCGCTCAACGGACCGAAAATATAAAAAGCCCCGAGATAGTTAAATATCTCGAGGCTTCGTTGCCCTATTTTCCGCGCCATTGCGAAAACGATTATTGTCAGATTGTAGTCAATTAGGTAGCAATCCTCGTACCAACCTTACAAATAGAGTAATTTCAAATAGTTAAATTCAACACACTGCCCTGTTTGCTGCATATTTAAGCATTCTTCCGAATCAACGCCAACTCCGCACGCAGAATCCATCTTAAAAAACCATTACTTCACGTCGCTTGAAAGCACAGCCGATTTAATCCCAGCAGATGAGCCGTACCGGCAATAGACGTACCAAAAAAGTACACCGGCACCGACTTGGCCTCAGCCAAGTCAAGAATTTCCGGCAGCGAACCGTTGACAACGGTAGAGCCCGTGGCCAGCACCAGGTCAGCCCTGGCAAATAATTTATTCAGGGATTCACTGTCTCCCCACTCAACAGGCACTCCAAATTTAGTCTGATTGCGAAAAGCTTCGTCCCGATCAAGGCAAGCCAAGTTAGAGGCACCGAATTCTCCGCCCAGGCATTCGAGGATCGCTGGCTGCAACCCGATCATGCCAATGAAATTCGGATTTAAGTTCTTAAGGAAATCAACCATCTCCCGCGCACAATCTTCCGGTTCGTTGTCTTTGCAATGAACGGATCCCAACTCCGGTTTCAGGTAGCGCACCACGGAATTGAGGCAAGCGACGAACAGAGCCCTTTCCCCGGTGTTCTGCAAAGCAAGCCCGGCGACGTCTTTCAAAGGCCCGGAAAATTCGGCAGGATCGTCGGTATAAGCCTGTCCTCTCGCACCATGAAATGTCGCTTCCATCAAAAATTCTTTTCCTTTGAGCAAAGGGTAATCCTGTCGGTCGGGATTACCGATAGCTTCTACTGTCTGAAGGATTCTGGTCTGAATGACGACATTATCGTCCATCAGGGCCTTATCTCTGACCAGTTCGACGAATTTTTCCTGCAGGCGCTGATAAAACATCGGAGGCTCTCCTTGTTGGTTACGGTAGGTGGTATGGAGGTGTACCTGAAACAAAGCGTAACTAATTTAAATTTTGCAATTGAGCACCATGCTACCTATTATTTTAATAAGATGTAAATATAAAATCCGCGGGAAATTTTCCAACAGGTTCACTTAACCTGTTGGTAAATCTATCAAAAAGTCCCAAAGGTGGCTACCTTCTGAATGAATAAATGGCAGGACACCCCTTATTTATTTTTATATTTTGATAATCATGGCTCACTGTACCCTGATTTTGTTCCGCCATCTTAGCGCACCTGCGCAGACAACCATTGAAATCCTCTTAAGCAAAATCATTTAAACGATCAATTCTCCATTCTTTTCCAAAACAGGGTTGACAATAGTGACGCAATAGATAAGATAGTAATCAATTACTATCTTATCTTGAGAGGTCATATGGGAACTCGTATTAAAAATCTTCCAGCGGAGCAACGCCGTGCGGTAACGGTTAAAACCGTGGTCGAATTGGCCGCAGAACAAAACCCAGGTGATATCACCACCGCAGCAATTGCCAAGCGCATGGGACTAACCCAGGGCGCCCTGTTTCGACACTTTACCAACAAAGAAGCAATCCTGCAGGCAGTGATGGAGTGGGTGGCCGAACAGTTGCTGGCTCGGGTGGATAAGGCGGTCAAGGTGGCCCCCTCTCCCCTCGCCGCGCTTGAGGGCATGTTCATGGCCCATGTGGAGTTTGTCATCGAACATCCGGGCGTCCCCCGCATGCTGTTTGGCGAATTGCAACGAGCACAGGCGACAGGTCCCAAACGCATAGTCCAGACGCTCATCCACCGTTATGGGGAGCGACTGCGACGTTTGCTGGAGGAAGGCAAAATACATGACGAACTGGACGCGCGCCTTGACACGGAAGCCTCAGCTACCCTCTTCATTGGCACCATCCAGGGACTGGTAATGCAATCGCTGTTGGCCGGCGACCTGGATCGCATCCGTAATGATGCTCCCAGGGTCTTTGCCATCTATCGTCGCGGTATCAGGAGAGTGCAATGAAACGATTCCCTGTTCAGAAACGCACCTTGGCTATCCTGGTGGTGCTTTTGCCCCTGCGAGCCCTCTTTGTTTATGTCGCTTTGCGTTCGGGGCCACTCGCACCGGTGCCCGTGACGGTGACCAGGGTGAAAAATCAATCGATCGAACCAGCGCTCTTCGGCATCGGCACGGTCGAGGCCCGCTACACGTACAAGATCGGTCCCACCTTTGCCGGGCGAATCAAACGTCTGGAGGTACAAGTGGGGGATCGGGTCAAGGCCGGGAGGGTCCTCGGCGAAATGGACTCGGTGGATCTCGACCAGCGAATCAGGGCCCAGGAGGCCGCGCTTAAGCGCGCCGAAGCGCAGCTGAGTGAGGCGCGGGCGCGTCAGGCTTACGCCCAAATACAGGCCAAGCGGTATGAAGAATTATTGGCCGCGCGCTCGACCAGTGAAGAGACTCTTGCGACAAAAAAACATGATCTACAGGTAGCCAAGGCAAATCTAAACGCGGCGCATGAGGAATCTGCCCGCATTCGCGCCGAACGAGAAGCGTTGATCGCCCAGCGCAAAAACCTCTCGCTCATCGCCCCGTTTGATGGCCTGGTCGCCCTGCGCAACGCCGATCCCGGCACCACCCTGGTGGCAGGGCAAGCGGTGGTGGAACTGATCGACCCGCAGAGCCTCTGGATCAATGTGCGTTTCGATCAGATTCATGCGCGGGGGTTGAGTGCCAACCTGTTGGCTCAAATCGTGTTACGCACCCAAACCGGTGCCGTGCAAGGTCACGTCCTTCGGGTAGAACCCATGGCTGACGCGGTTACCGAGGAAATCCTCGCGAAAGTGATATTTGACCAGCTCCCCGAACCACTGCCGTCGGTCGGAGAACTGGCCGAGGTGACCGTTGCCTTGCCGGCGCTTGAGTCCGGGCCGGTCATTCCCAATGCTGCCATTCAGCGCAGCGCTGGCCAGTTGGGAGTGTGGCAGGTAATAAATGGTGATTTGCACTTCACAAAAATCACCCTGGGTACCGCCGATCTGGAAGGTCATGTCCAGGTACGCGATGGGCTCAAGGTTGGAGATCAGGTGGTCGTCTATAGCGCAAAAGCCCTGTCCCGGCGCAGCCGTATCGACGTGGTGGAACAGATCCAAGGAGTACCGAGATGATCAGCCTGGCCGGCCGGGACAT
Source organism: uncultured Syntrophotalea sp. (assembly GCA_964555005.1). Lineage (GTDB taxonomy): Bacteria > Desulfobacterota > Desulfuromonadia > Desulfuromonadales > Syntrophotaleaceae > Syntrophotalea_A. Next base: position 4,022 of record CAZKQY010000332.1, read on the forward strand.
CATGCACGCCTGGGGCAAGTTCGTCTTTACCGGATTAGGCCTTGGGTTGCTGATCGGTGTCACCCTTTCGATGGCGGGCATCTACCGCGGCATGGTAGATGATGGCAAAGCCTTGCTCGACAACAGCGGCGCCGATCTCTGGGTGGTGCAGCAAGACACCCTCGGCCCCTACGCCGAATCATCAAGCATCTATGATGATACCTGGCGGGGCATCCGTGGCATGCCGGGGGTAGCACAAACAGCCAATGTCACCTATCTCACCATGCAGGTCCGCCAGGGCGAGCGCGACGTGCGGTCGATGGTCACCGGTGTTACGGCCGGCGGCCCCGGCACCCCCGGGTGGCCACCGTATCTGGTCGCTGGCCGGCAGATCACCCGTGGCCATTACGAAGCGGTGGCGATATCGGCGACCGCCTGCAAATCCGCCGAAACCACTATGCAGTGGTCGGATTAACCCGACGCATGGTCTCGTCCGGTGGTGATCCAATCGTCTTTATCCCCCTCAAGGATGCCCAGGAAGCCCAGTTTCTCAAAGACAACGATGCCATTTTGCAGCAGCGCCGCCGTACCGCCGCAAATCCGGCCTTCAATCGGCCGCAGGTCCCGGGTCTGCTTGAAGCCGTGATTGGTTCGCAAAGCACCAACACTTACGTCAACGCCGTGCTGGTGCAGGTTGAATCAGGTGTAACTATTCAGCACCTCTCAAACCACACATTTGGATTGGGGGCGGATAGCAACTATTGAGGCAGCATAAATTGAGGTGACTTGCCCTCAAACAATA